>OMTP01000151.1 GCA_900313955.1 uncultured Lachnospiraceae bacterium
GCGAAAATTACTAAGTGAAGGAAGAAGGCCTTTGTGCGAAGCGGCGAAGTGACCCCCCGTGAACAGTAACCAAGTGGCATTACAGTTCACATAAAGGGGCACTGCGTCGCTCCCTCAAAAACACCTGCTGTAATTTAGCAAAAAGTACATCCTCATCAGCGTCTGGCCGATGAGGATGTACTTTTCTGAAAGGGATGAGCTATGTGTGAGCCGTGACCAGGTGGTCAGGCTTTTCAGCCCTATGCCATGGAATCCTATGGGGCAGATTATTCATTTGCGGACATATCCGTAAAATAAACATTTTCTCCTTCGACGGTGAAATTGACGGGGTCTGTCGACAGATAATCGCCGTACAGGTCGTTGATGTTGAAGCTGTAGATATATTCTCCGTCCGGCAGAGAAGCATAGGTGAGATTCAGCTCTCCCTGCACGGTATATGCGCTGCCCTCATAGGTGGATTCGTCATCCGAATCGAGAGCATAGGCATCATAGATCGGAACGATGGTGTCGCCATCCTTGATCTCCTTGACGTCGCGGGAGGACATACCATTTTCATCCATACCGTCCCAGATGCCGGAGATGTAAGCTTCATTATTTTCATAATCATGAATCAGAAGAAGGTTTGTCTCTTCTCCATTGAGTTTGACCGGAGCTGAGTAGACATCATATCCGTCTTCCTGCGACTGAACATTCACGCACAATGTCTGTCCATCCGGGAGAGCAAACCAGGTTCCGTCGAAAGCATCCGAGAACGTACCGGTCTCCCAGTCCATGTTGATGTCGGCCGTAATTCCGTAGCTGATCATAAACTGCTGATCCTCGGACAGAACGAAAACATTCGCTTCTACCGACGAAGCATTGTCGATCGCCTCGGGAGTCAGTGTGAAGCCGAAGCTTCCATCCTCTGTGAGTGCAGGAGCCGATGCAAATGTGATATAAGGGCTGTTTCCTGTCTGCTCAACTCCCTCATAATATTCATAGCTGCTGTCGAAGGCATTTTCCGCGCCTTCTTCCTGGTAAGATTCCCAGGTAGTGAAGATAGCATCCGCGTTGTAAGCAGACATGTCGCCGCCATTTGCCGTTGCATAAGCCGCACGATCCACATAGCCCAGATAGTAAGGGCTGATTGCGATGTTGCCGAAGGTCGACAGCTCGTTCGATCCCTGAATCATAAGCGGGTAGTAGGTGGAAAGTCCCGTAGCGCCGGCATGCGCCTTGCCGTTTTTCTTATAGACAATGCAGTCCTCCAGGGCACTTTTGGCTTCGGCAGCCCCATCCATGTCTCCTCCGGCATCCAGAATGGCGCCGAGATCCACCATGTTGGTATATCCTTCTGAATCTGTGTTTCCACCGAAGCTGTCTCCTGCGAGAACGTTGCGGACAGTGGCAGCCAGAACCGCGCTGTCGCTCTGTGTCGCATTATAGAGATTCATAGCATATTTGTTATAGGCGATGGCCAGGTCATCGATCTTGGAGAGGTCAATGACAGACAGCGTCGCCTGATCCTGCGATTCAATCTGCTCGCACATCGAATAGAAGCTGTCGACAACGACTTTGCCCAGGCTCGCGCCGTCCGCATCCTCATGTTCATAGATATGCCTTCCGATCTCTGAATAGTCCCAGCCGTATCCCGGCTCTGTCTCCTCGGATCCGTACATGTAGCGCGCATAGGATGCGAGCACGAAGGCGTCCTCCACGGTTCCCATGAGGCAGGCGTCGAAGCCGATGAACTCGAACTGGTCGGTCATGTTTGCGCAGACGGAATCCAGAACTCCATCGATTGAACTTAAGGACAGAGAATGATACTCGTTCTTCTCATCAAAGCAGACGCCGGAGATACTGCCGCCTCCGTGATTCCAGAAGATCAGTCCCATTCTGTCTGCAGGATACGTGGATACTCCCCAGGACAGAAACTCCTGCAGTGTGGCCGGATCTGACATCACTGTGTTCGATGCCTCACCGACAACACTGATGTCGCCTCCTTCGATCAGGAGATACTGGACTTTGGAAGCATCGACAAGCTCATTCTGCCAGGCATTGGCGCCTCCGGTGGCCACGACATAGCGAAGATTCTCGGCCTGGGTGCCGTTGATCATCTCCTCGATATCCCCACTGGCCATTCCGTTCTGGCTCTCGAGATCAGATCCGCACATGTAGACGAAGATGGTCCACTTTCCCTCTTCTCCCATCATCTCCGGATTGTCGACGCCGCTTCTTGTGATGGACAGGGTGCCGTCATCCGCCAGAGCCATGCGGACGGCGCGGCCGCCCACGCTGTGATATTCAGGAGTGCCTGACGCTTCCCTGTCCACGACAGAGGAGGCGTATGATTCATCAGAAAAGGCCTCTTCTGTCTCCTTTGAATCCACCTCCTCTGTCTCCTTTGAATCGGCAGCTTCACTGCCGCATCCCATAAGAACAAGGCATAGGACGGTCATGAGTGCAACCAGCCTGTATACTCCTCTGTACCTTTTTTTCCGCATATCTTTTCTCCTTTCCCTTGCTTTTTCCCGAAAATGCGAATTCATTACATTACCTGTCTATAACTATACTGAATTTTGCTGGACAACAAAACTCCCCATTCGGGGAGTTTTGTTGAAAATGCTTATATTCTGCATTTGGTAACTGTTCAGGACGGGCGCTTTGCGGAGAGAAAAACATGTCCTCAGCGGCGAATTGTCCTTGTGAGCGAACCTTCGTCATCGATCAGGCCTTCTTTTGAGCCTAGGAGGGCGCTGAACGTCCAGTGGACGTTCGAAGAACAGCCGACCGAAACGGAGTGTAGAATGTTTTTCTCGAAGCAAAAGTGCCCTCCTGAACAGTTCCTGCATTTGAAGGATCTCTAAGCCTCATAAAGTGTTGCAAAAAGCACTTTGCCAAAGAGCTCATTTTCCACAAGTTTACCGATATGGAGCACCTCGCGCCAGCCAAGATCCGTTCCTTTGATGTGGCACCGCACGCAGAAGGCCGCCGGATCGCTGCTGCTCCCATGGGCGAGCTGATCCATGAGTTCATCCTCAAGAAGCCTGAAATCATCCGGGTGAACCAGATCCCGGATCGACATGCCGCGGCTCTCCTCCGGCTTCTGGATTCCAATCAGCTTTGCCATCTCCCGGTTCATGAGGTAGATGCGGCCCATGTGATCTGCGCCGTAGATAACAAGAGGACAGGGGATTCCGTCCACGACATCACGGATATTGAAGCCCAGCTGGTCGCGCTTCTCCTCATCCATCTTATTAGTGTAGATCGCAAAGTGGCTCCTTCTGGCAAGCTTTGCGTGGTACATGGCTTTATCCGCTTTGCGGGCGAGGTCCGGGAGGTTATCTCCCTGGGCAGGAAAAAGGGCGCAGCCCATGGAGATGGAGCAGGAACATGTCTTGCCCTGCCACACGATCGAGTACATCTTCTCAGCAAACTGCCGAAGATCACCAAAAAGCACGTTCGTCAGGGGTAGTATGCACTGGTACTCGTCCCCGCCATTGCGCGCAGCTATCCCACCGCGGACTTCTGCAAATGCTCTGAGCTCAGAAGCAATCTTCTTCAGAACCATGTCGCCTGTGTCATGGCCGTAAATGTCATTGACAAGTTTGAAATTATTGACGTCAAGCTCCATGAAGACAGCTTTGTCCACAAGGCCACGAAGAAAGGTCTCCGCCGCGGCGTCGAACCCCCTGCGGTTGAGAAGTCCGGTCAGAGAGTCCGTCATGGCGTCTTCCCGAAATCCGGTCACCTCATTCTGGAGCTTGGAAATATCGGAGAACCAGCCGACAAGGCCGATGATCTCCTTGCCGTCCTTCATGGGGACCTTGCTGATTGTGATCGTGCGGATCTCCCCGCCCACATATCTCTCCTGAATCTCCCCGTTGACGGAGCGTCCCTTCTCAAGAACCATCTTCTCATCGCGGTCGACATTGTCATCTTTCTTGAGCCAGCCCATTTCCTCCTCTGTGCGGCCAATCAGTCTCTCATAGCTTGTCCCGTAATAGGTAAGAAATGTTCGATTTGCTCCGACAAAGCGCCGGTCCTTATCTTTCCAGTAAATCCCCAGATGCTCATCCCGGCTGAGGGCTGTAAAAAGGGCTCTGTGATCAAACTGGTAATTCATAAAACCGAAGTCCCTGTCATGCATTGCCCGTGCCATTGTCATGTGTTTGCCCTCCTTTCCGGGTAGAATTGTTGTGCCTGAAAGCGATTCACTTGTCTTTTCGCCTCGTTCTTAACACGAAAAGAAGAAAGGCGACACTTGCTCCCATCAGCAGCACAAAGATATATCCCCTGTCTGTGTCCCCGGTCGCAACCGCTGCCGCTGAGGTCGCCGCCGCATAGGTGGTCCTGCCTGTTTCCGCACCTGCTGTCTTTGGCGTTGTCGTATCTGCTGCCGGGTAGGTCACGGCCTTTGTCACCGTGGGAACCGTCGGAGTTGCTGTCGCCGTTGAATTCGGGCTGTCCGGATAGGAGTTTGTCTCTGTCGGCGTCGGGATCGTCGGCGTCGCAGTCGGCTCTGTCGACGGGACCTTTGTCGGCTCCGTCGTCGGAACATCTGTCGGATGCGGCGGATCCGTCGGTTGCGGGCTGTCCGGATAGGACTGCGTGTTGTCGGTCAGGGCGATGTGTCTGAAACTGATTTCATCCGTCTTAAGTCCCGCCGCGTCCTCCGAGACCGCTGTCACAAGGAGTCCGTCGGATCCATTTTTTACATAGAGAGTGATGTCGTAGACGGATGCATCCAGCGTGAAATCCGGCGTGCTCTCCTTCATTTTCCCGATGGAAAATGAATAAATTCCGGCGTGGGAAAACGTGAATGTAAGGCTCGTCTCCTCATTTCCCTCCATGGAAAATGTCCCGTCCGCATCAACTCCCCCGATGGAATAGCTTCCGTCGTTGTTCTTCTCCGCAAGAAGGTAGATCACGGTCGTTGTCTTTGCCGTGTCGCCCGCTGTCTGTGCAGCAAAGGACTGCCTGACCGGGATGGTGATGCTCCCGCTCCCCGCCGCTGCCGCGGGCACTGCCGCAAAGATCGTAAACATGAAAGCGACAAGTATGAAAGCAGCAGACAGTCCGCGGCTTCTGTCAGGTGCGTCGCTTCGATGATGTGTCTTCAATTCTGTCTCCTCCTTTCTCATCTTTTCGGTGTCAGAACCCATGGGGTCAACTTAACATTCGCGCAAAGAGGACATAGCGGCCATCCGTGAGGGTGGCGCAGGTCGATAACATGAGGATGTGATCCCCGGGTTTCACCTCTTCAATATTGCGGGTAAATACAGCCTTGTCTTTGATGTAATGGACGTAGTCTGTCTGCTCCGCCGCATCTGTGATCGGTTCCCGGTAGAGCTTCGAGTCATAGGCGTCTGTATTGACCATGGCAATGACCTGCAGCTTGTGCGTCACACTGCCGTCGTAGAGCGATCCATACTCATGATCCTGAAAATAGGACTCGTTGTTGAACTTGTCCAGATCGCCGAACATTTTTCCCTTCTCCATGTGGTGGCCGTAGATAATGGTGTTGAAGTCTGAGAAATCATTTGCATTTGCCGCATCGAGAAAAATGCTGCCTGACAGGGCAAATGTCCCATCGACGGATGTATTTAAGTACTCGTCATTGTTTTCGCCCTGGACGAGCGGGGCGTCGATGCCGGTGTCGTAGATGGTGAGCCATCCGCAGACGTCGGGATTCAGTTTCACCAGGTCCTCAAAGGAGAAGGGGCTGTCCGTGTTGCCCGGCTTATACATCTGGTAGCGGGACGTGTCCGCCTCGCGGTAGATCTGATTGTCGTCCCAGATGGACCAGACGCCGAAGACCAGAACTCCCATGAGAGCAACAAGAACAATCATGTCCACCGCCTGGTTTGTCAGTTTGAGGAGGAACATCCCCGCCGCCGATGCCGACGGGGATGTTCTCCTTAAGTGCATTCGTTTCTTCGATGGAAGTCTCAACGGGTCATCCGTTTCTTAAGTCCGAAGTAGAGAGCTGCTGCAAGAGCTGCTGCTGCAATCATCGCTGCAAACGGAGCGATGCTGGTCACAATACCGGTCGGAGTGATGGACTTATATGTGTTTGTGTAGGTGATGGAGTTGGCTTCCTCACCGATGAGGAGATTCTCGACCTTATAATTTCCGGTCACTTCTTCCGGCTTGCTGCCGTTGGAAACCGCGACTGTCCTGACGCTCTCCTGGTTGGTTGTCTGTGCTTCTTCAACCGTCACTGTTGCGCCTGCCGGAATATCCGGGAAGGAAAGGGTCTCGCCATCCTTGAGCTCAATTGTATCACCGCTCTTTACCGTGCCGTTGTCCTTGCCGTCGATGGTTGACGCAAAGGCTGTCTTCTGATCGGGATCCGTGGAGCTGGCTGTGAATGTGATGGTGAACTTGTATGTTGTGTTATTATCAACGTACTCCTTGTTTTCAACGGCCTTGGTCAGTGTAAGGGAAGCGCCGGAATTATTTTCATTTCCCCGTTTTGTATATGTATTGGTGAATTTGAGATCCGCCTTGCTGTCTGTAATCACATTTTTGGCTGTCGCAGAGTATTTCTTTGTCCCGTCCGCGGATACATAGACGTGAATGAAGAAATCATTCGTATCATTAGCGATCCATCCGTAGCCATCTTTCACCGTCAATGGATCCGTCACCTCCGTGACCTTGAATGTGTACTCACCTGGCTTCAGGTCCTTGTCGCCAAGGCCTGTCTCTGCTGTCTTCACAACAGATCCCCCGTCGCTCGTACCATTTGCTGTCGCTGCTGTCACGGTAAACGCCTCGATTGTCGACGGCGCGATGATGACAGTCCCGTCCTCATGCGTCGGATTGGCCACCTGCTCGATTCTGAAGCTTACGTCCTGATCGATCGTAACTCCCTTTGCCACATTGACGGTTTTCTCGATGGATGGTGCGGCATCTGCCAGAGCACGCTCAGCTGCACCTGTCGTCATCGGAAGTGCCATCATTGATAACGCCACAAGTCCGCTCACCATTGTCAATCTCAGTTTTTTTGCCTTCATAGTAGTTACCCTCCTGAATTGGTCACGGGGAGCCACCCCGTTCTTGTATCCTTTGTTCTGATTTATATACCTCGGCGCCGGATGACTGTCATCACCTTGCCGCAAGTACCACTTATTGAAACCGGACCGTAGACCCGGCTGTCAACTGCTGCCTCCCGGTTGTCTCCAAGGACGAAAACCTGGTCGTCTGAGAGCGTCACCGGGTAGGTCGGCCCGCCCGTCACGGGCAGGGTCTCTGTGTAAATGTCTTCCTCGACCTGAAGATTTGTGTTCACCAGAAATCCATTTTCGTCGAAGTCAACGGTGTCGCCTGCTACTGCCTCCACCCGCCTCACCTGCATCCCGCCATTTTCATTGACGACGATCGCATCGTCCTTGATGTAGGACTTGTCGAGCCTGTAGTAGAGGATGATATCGCCTGCCCGGACCGCCGGCGCCATGGAATTGTCGGCCGCCTGTGTGATCCCGAAGACGAATGTGAAAAGAATCGCGGTAAAGCCTGCGATAAAACCGATCTTCATGAGGAGCATAAGGAAGTCTCTTAAGATCGACGGCTCTTTTTTCCTGCCCACAACGATCTCCGTATCCCTCGGGAAAGCAGGGACTTCATCCTTGCGAACTGCATTTTCTCCCTGCATGGCATGCTCCTTTCTCATCTGCTGAAAATGTATCTCTTACGTCAGGTTGCTGTTTCTGCGCTTTACGGCTGTGTAAGCAATAAGCAGGATCATTCCCAGGAGCAAAGCAAATGCTGCGCCTTTTACCGCGCCGCCCGGAGTATGAACTCCGGTCATGACGATTTTGGATTCATTGGCCACTTTAATGCTGATCGTGCCCTGGCTGTATGTGAAAGTCACATGGTCAACTGCATCGACCTGCTCTCCCTTTTCATCACAGAGGTAAGCGGATAAACTGGCTCCATCGGATTTCACTATAAAATGAAAGGCATCAGCCAGCTTTTGATAATTTGCTGGTGCTTCGGTCTCTGTGACGGTATAAATCACGTTTGTTTTGATCGCACTGTTGGTGTAGGTGCCTGCAGTAAACTGCACCGGCGTGCCTCCGGCTTCCTCTATGGTAAATCCTGCTCCGGCAATCGAATTTCCCGACAGCTCTGTCTTTGTCAGCTTCAGGCTTGTCCCTGTCGAGGACCACTGTGCGTAGAGAACAGTGTTTTCTGTCAGGGCAAACGTATCATGGTTCTGA
Source organism: uncultured Lachnospiraceae bacterium (assembly GCA_900313955.1). Classification (GTDB taxonomy): domain Bacteria; phylum Bacillota; class Clostridia; order Lachnospirales; family Lachnospiraceae; genus Chordicoccus. Next base: position 8,205 of record OMTP01000151.1, read on the forward strand.
TACCCGGTTCCCGACCCATCTTCCTTTGTATTCCACCCCAGGAAGGTATACCCGGGAATGGAAGGGCTTGCCTTTGTGAAATCGTTCGTTGTCGTTGATCCGGCTTCTCCGACTTCAACCTCTGTGCCGCTGACTACCTGGTAGCCCAGGGGAACTTCCGGGCGGGTCGTCACCCCGGAGGGGACATTGGGATCGTAGGAGAGATTGACCTTGGCTCTGTCGAGAATGACGCCATCGATGTGCCAGCCACTTCCACTGGAACTCTCCGTCTGTATCCTTCCGCTTGCGTCCTTGGAGTACATAGTCTGTCCAAGTCCCTGATACTTCTGGACGTACCACAGAATATACTGGGTCGCCTGATTGTACGCTATATTGCTGGCCTTACAGACGGCACGAATGAGATCATCGTCCGGAAGAGCATTCAGCCTGGCCGTGACGCCGTTTGATGCATAGTTCACTCCCACATCGGGGGTTGCTCCTGACGTATCCACCACCCAATTCTGTATGGTGATATCGTTCGCGATCCTGATGCCCGGCGTGTACTGATCGGATGGATAGGAGCTCGGCTCATTTGGAATCTTTCCATCAAGGCGGATGAAGAAGTATGCTGTTGAGTCACTGCTTTCATCCTCCTGCCAGGCTGCATAGAGCGTCGCATCCTCGGATCCCATCGTATAGGCTTCCCCCGGGGAATAGATCTTTCGGTAGGTGGTCGATGCCGATACGGGGTCGGATGTTGTTGACCAGCCGAGAAATGTATAGCCGCTCCTTGCTCCTGTGTAATCCGACAGAGCTATGGTCTCACCCGGGTAGGTTCTTACGGCTTCCGGCGCTTCCGCATCTCCGCCATTGGTGTCGTAGGTCAGAGTGACTTTTCCATCTTTGACTCTGTAGCAAAAGACCAGGGCTGTCAGTTCATCGACAGCTGCGCTGCCTGAGTAATCCTCATCATAGGCGTATTCCCAATAATAATAATCACCACTCCACCAGCCCCCATAGCAGTGAATGTAACCACTTCCAAGGTCCGGCCCGCCATAAGAATCGGCGAATACAGTGCTGTACTCATAGCCGTCCACGACAGGCTGAAATGAGCTCGTGCTCTCCCAGTTTTCTGAGGTCAGCGAGGTGACGGATGGCTCTGTCACTTTGCTTCTGTCGATGGCATCTCCATTTTGATCCACGACGTAGACCGGCAGTGTGCTGTAGGTTGTCTTGCCGTTTCCTGATGTCCGCCTTAGGTAGAAGGCCGGCTCCGATGTAAGTGACGATACACGAGCAGGCAGCCTGGCTTGCCCCTTTGCCGCCTCTGCTTCGCCTGGCTTTTCCTCATCACTCTCAGGGGCTCCGCCGTTTTCTGCCTCTGAAGCTGCAGAATCTGTGGCGTCACCTGCAGATGAGGGAACGCTTTCTGTTAACTCTGCCGCCTCGGAATCCGTGGCCTCCGGCGAATCGATCGCAGCCGCATTTTCCGAGACGCTGCCTTTTTGAGCCTCATCATCGGCAAAAGCAGATGTCAGGCCGAGGGTCAAGATCATCACCACGGCAAGGAAGACGGCGATCACTCTCTTTCCGTCTTTATTTTTCATTTGGCCCTCCTTTCTTTTTAGAACAGAGCTCATAGCTCTTTTCCTTTTCGCAATTGCATTGTATGATAAGTGGCAAAACGGATGCAAGAAAGTGGCGCAAGCGGTGGTTTTCTGGCGCAAGCGGTCAAATTTTCTTAACAATTTTGTGTATAATGTTAATTGGGAAACTATTCAACATACATACATAGATTTAGTTAGACTCCTCATCGGCGCCTGGCACCAATGAAGAGTCTAACCCAAACTGACAGAAAGGACAGATGGATGAGAACAGCTCTGATCGATGATCTGCCGGAGGAAATTGATAAGCTCAAAGAACTGCTCCTTGCAGGAACGGACCAGTACCGACTTGCAGAGGAGGAGATTGATGTCTTCCAGAGCGGGGAGGAATTCCTGGAGAGTTTTCAGCCGGGCAAGTACGATCTCATTTTCTTCGATATATTTATGACGGGAATGACAGGGGTGGACGCGGCACGGACGGTGAGAGAGACGGACGAGCGGGCACATCTCATTTTCATAACGACGAGCAACGACTTTGCCAGCGAGAGCTACGAAGTGCGGGCAGATTACTACTTATTGAAGCCGTACACAGAGGAGCAGGTGGAAAAGATGCTGAACCTCATCATGCCGCGCGTCTTCCAGACGGTGTCGACGCTAGTGCTGCCCGACGGGACGAAGATGGCGGTGGACTCGATTCTCTACACAGAGTACAGCGGCCACTACGCCTACTTCCATACGAAGGGCAGCAAAGTGTACAAGGTCCGCCTGGGCTATGCCGAGCTCGAGGACGCCCTCTGCCGCTTCGATTCGTTCATGAGCTGCTATAAGGGCGTCATCGTCAATTTTGATTATGTGGAAAATATCAAGGGTGACGGGATCATTCTCAAGAATAAGGAAACTGTCCCCTTAAGTCGAAGGAAGGCGGCGGAGATCAAGACGGCCTTCGCGAAATATTCCTTCAAATCGATGTGAGGACAAAAGAACCGTCCCCTGGAAAGGCTGGTGAATTTCATGAATCTGCCCTTTAACAACTGGGAAATTCTCCTCTACTGTCTGTGCGCGGTCGTGCCCTGTGTAGTCACTGCTGTGATCACATTTATGGAGGATCGGATCTATTCGGTCCGGAAGACGTGGCTGCTCGCCCTTTTTTGTGTTGCCATACGGACGATCATCAATTTTGCTTATTTTTATTCGCCAAAGGCACTGGGATTTGTGGGGGATCTGGCCGGCGGTCTCGTCTACTTTACTTTCCTTGTCTGGATGGTCAGGGCTCCGGCCATGAAGCTTCTCTTCTTCCTGCTGGCTTTTTCGGACTTCTCCAACTTCTTTATTATCATGGGCAAACACGTCGAGAGCATGTTCTCGGTCACTATGGCGATGGAGCGGTATCGGTGGTCATTTTCTCTCTGCCTTCTGGCTGTGGAGGCGGTCTCCCTGCCCGTCCTCTACATCCTCTTCTTCAGGCCATTTGCAGATCTCAGTGAAAAGGACAGCGACACCAGCCTCTGGAACTATCTGTGGCTGGCTCCGATGACTTTCTATTTTATCTGGATCCTGCTCTTCTACGCCTTTCCGACCAATGCCTTCCGGCGCGCTGTGGGAAATGCCTACTGGTTCTGCAAGCTGCTCATCGATATCGGTTCTCTCATCATCTACCGCCTCATGCTCATGCTTGTCCAGGACAACAATGACAAAATCCACCTGCAGAAAATGGCCTATGCCCAGGAACAGCAGCTTATTCAGTACAACTCCCTGGTGGATCGCATGGACATGGTGCGGGCTATGCGCCATAATATCCGCCACCACTTAGGTGCCCTCCGCCAGTACTCCGAGGAGGGAAAAAGGGATGAGATTCTCACTTATGTCGATGGTCTCATGGGAACGCCGACCCTGAAAGCTCCTATGATCTACTGCAAAAACATCGCCGGCAATGCAGTACTCCAGTACTACGCCTACAGGGCGGCAAACCTGGGGATTTGCTGCGATATCCGCGTCGCTATGCCCGAGGAATTTTTTGTGGAATCGACCGACATCTCCGTCATGATCGGCAACCTCTTCGCGAATGCCATTGAGGCTGTCGCGCGGGAGGACATCGAGGGTGCCACGATCACGGTCAAGGGCCGCCCTCAGTCGGACAGCATATACATTTTTGTGATGGAGAACCCCTCTGCGCTTGCCCCTGAGACGGACGCCCGCGGCCGCCTCCTTTCCCACCACCATGCGGGTCCCGGCATCGGCCTTGCCTCCGTCGCTTCCATCGCCAAAAAATATGACGGCCGCATGGAGACAGACGTATCGCACGGTTTCTTCCGCGTATCCGTCATGCTCCTCAATCATGCTTCGCCGTGATGCAGATGGAATGATCGGAGCGGATCCCACAGGGATGTTCGGGAAGAGTGCTGCACGGAGGGCCGATGCTTTTTGATCCTGCTTCTCTGCTGTCCCTGTATCGTTTCCGAATCTAACTTCGTAACTGTTCAGGACGGGCTCTTTGCGGAGAGAAAAACATGTCCTCAGCGGCGAA
>OMTP01000003.1 GCA_900313955.1 uncultured Lachnospiraceae bacterium
GAGCCGAGGAGGACATGTTTTTCTCGAAGCAAAAGTGCCCTCCTGAACAGTTACAATTATCCTATCATCAAATACCCGGCAGAACAGGAAACCCATATTAGCAAAAAGAATAATGTGAGCATCAAAAGCCTCTTCGACTGGCCTTTGGCGCTCACATCAAACTATTATTCAGACTTCAAAATATCATTCACTGTGATCTCCGAATGATGATATTGTGCTCTGGGCCTCAACACCGATACATTGAACACCAATGCAGCCAACCGTAGCATGCTGCGCAGTTTGTTCTATGAATTGCTCTGCCGGTTTTGATCTTAATATTTCCAGTGGGACAGCGCTTTTCATAAAGGCCGCATCCATTACAGTTGTTTGTCACGATAAACCAAAGTGTTGATGTCGGTCCCCATCATGTCCCATCCGAAGTGGGTGCCTCTCTTGAAGAGCTCAGTGAAAGCAGCCGCAGAAATTCTTAGTTGTGATTTTCCGAGCCATCTGAGTAGTTTTCAGTACATAGCTCAACAAATTTCTCAACTGTTTCAGTGTATCGCTTCACATCCTGTAAATATGAGATTCCATGAGCCGCTCCGGGAAAAACCTCCCGTACAGCCTTGCCTTTAGCTGCTGCACAGATATCTTCACTCATGTCGACCGGAACAAAGCGGTCATCGTCTCCATGCAGCAGAAGAACAGGAACATCTGATTGGCTGACGGCCTGCACAGCGGTTGATTCATCAATATCAAAATGCCCATAAAGTCTGGCCGCCTGTCGAATAAGATACCATGCCGGCCGCACTGGCAAATGCTTTCTTTCAACAACCGTACAAATGATATCTTTGGGCGAACTATATGGGCTGTCCGCAACCACTCCGACCACATTCTTTGGTAAGTTCTGATCCAATGCCATAAGTACGGCCGCCGCACCCATGGAGACGCCGTAAAGCATCATGAGCGGATGATTCCAGCGCTTATCAGCATATTGTATCCAGGATAAGATATCTTTTCGTTCCAGAATCCCATAAGAAAGAAAATCCCCTTCACTCTTATTTATACCGCGCTCATCAACCAGAATTACCGTATCCCTTTCCTGTCGCAGGATGGCACTCCCTCCTGCAAAGTCCCGCAGGGCATTGCTCTTCCAGCCATGAAAAAGCAGCTGCACCGGGCGCCCGGGATCCCCCTTGTAGATACGGCCGTATAGTTTTAAGCCATCAAAAGAAGTAATATACACTTCTTCAAATGGAACTTCCAGCTCCTTCTCCACTAATGCTTTCATCTCTGGCATGACCTTTTTATACTGCTTCCCTTTAGGGAACCCCATAGGCTCATAGTATCTGTTGTCCTTTGTTGAAAATGCAGCTCGCCACACGCCGTAGAGTAAAAGAACGTGCAAAACAAAAATGATCACTCCCAAAATAATTATGAACTTCACTATATTCTCTGCCTCTCCCCACACTTAGTATGCGTATATAAAAACACCGTGACCTATGAGGGAAAGTCACGGAGTTAATTAGGGATTGTTAGCTGTTGCACTAACGTATGAAAAAGTGTGCTGCCTCTCGCAGCCACGGTTACAGTATAACTTTTTCCTCATACATCTCGTCATAGTTATCACTGTCAATAGTTGCTCCGGATAGCAGATATTCCAGGATCCTTCTGGCACTCTTACCATTAATATCAGAGACTGTTCCAGAGAGTTTGATGTTTGCGCCCTCCAGCATTTTTTGAAGGCGATTTAACTCTCTGCCACGTTATCCAACTAAACTCTTGCGATAACCATTTAGCCATCGGTGTTACAACTTTAGCATATCGCTTCAGTTTGTCTTTTTTGCAAACTGTCGCCATATTATTTCGAATTCACAGCGCGGACGTCCTGCCAGTTCGGGTTTGAAAGGATCTCTGCATTTTCGCCGAAAAAGGCATTCCCAGCATCTTCATTTTCCTGAAGATAGTATACAAACCAGGCGGTCATATACCCATCTGCGTAGTGCAGCATATCACCATGATCCTTGCCCTTTTCTCTTGCCATTACCTTCGGAACATCATCAGGAATTGCATTAAAGTTTTCATTCAGGGAGAATAAAGGAGCGATACCGACATTATTGCTGCCCTCAACACCATCTCCGCCGTCGGCTATCCCTGTCCCGGCGACCATCAAATAAGGGATCCTGACTTTACTGACATCGTAAGGCCATCCAAGTGCGGTTGAAAAAATAACGATAAGTAAAATAATTCCTATGATTTTCAACAGTTTTTTCATTCGGCTGGTCACCTTCCAAGAGCATAGTCAAAATTATGCCAGGCCCTATCGATCGCCTGGCTGAAAGAACAGGTCCGATTCGCTGTTTAATTTTCTACAGGAAGATATATGTCCAGATATTCCACGACCTTCTCCATATATTTTCCGAATTCTCTGTTATCGTTCTGCAGGCCATGACCGCTGTGTTCACAGACGATGTATTCGTGCTTTACGCCGGCATCTGTCAGTGCCCTGTCCAGTTTTTTCGATGCAAGGTATGGCTGCACTTTATCATATTTTCCATAGGCCATGACGGTAGGTACGGAATTCTCATTGACCCAGAGCAGTGCAGAAGCATCCTTGATTGCTTCATCATAGGCAGGGGTGCCGAACATGTCCGGCGTAATGGTTTTGCCGACCATCTTTGAGAAAAGACCTGCCGCAGCCTGGTTTGTTTCTTTCGTATTCTGATCGAAACCATACATGGTCCAGTCTTCCGGGTAGAAACTGGATGGACCGACCGCTTCAAATACCATCTTCACCGGTACCGGCCAGGCGTCTGTGTCACGGTATGCATACAAAAGAGCGAGGCAGCCTCCTGCAGAACCTCCTGCGACTGCCATCTGCTTAATGGGATAGCCATAGTTTTTCGCAGCTTTTATGACATAGGGCATGGCATTTCGTATATCCACGGACTGCGTATACACGTTTGACTCTGGATGTTCTTCTGTAAAAAGAGTGTAATTGATGCTGGCACTCACGTAACCTCTGGAACACAGCCACTTGCACATTTCCGCATCTCCGCTTTTATCACCGGAGGTAAATCCGCCTGGATGAAGATAGACAACCAGACTGTACCTATCTTTTGTTCTGTCCGCCGGCAGATAAAGGTCAAACTTATTGGCTTCTCCGTCGCCATAGGCAAGATCATTTTTTACAGTGCCGACAGAGTCATTCCAGTTTGCCTTATATTTTCCGTGGGAGGGATCATATTTCAGCTTAAAAACGACAGAACCTGCAAAAGAGAGGATGAAGGCAAGTACATACATCATAAATTTTCTCCCTCTATTCTTTGTCCTTTTCATAGGAAATTGCCTCCAAACATTGTTCCTCCGAGCAGAAAATTCAGAAATGCCCGCACTGCAAGCCTGCCGGCTACAATACCGATCAGAATGACAATGATGAGAATGATCCGTTCTTTTTTTCCAAATGTCATTTTCCACTCCTTATGTTGACTTTCTGGAATATTTCCAGTACACTTTTGCTGCAACATATGTATCATCAAATAAACTATAACAAGTTCCTTTTCAGAACACAATAGGTGAAAAGAAAATGATAACTATTCAGGATGGACTCCTGCGGAGCGAAAAACATGTCCTCAGCGGCGAATTGCTCTTTCGAGCAGACCTTTGTCATCCTTCAGACCTTCATCTGAGCCGAGGAGGACATGTTTTTCTCGAAGCAGGGATGTCCTCCTGAACAGTTACTGAATTTTTATTTACTTTGCTGGCAGCATATCTGCGATTCTGCGGCCGACCACCCTCTGAACAGTTACGTTTTTCCATGAATCGCCACCTGCTGATACAGAACTTTGGACAAATCGGGGACGGTTCTCGATCGACAACACCGTGTTGTCAACGGAGAACCGTCCCCGAAGTTTAGTACCTTTTCTTCAAGAGAACGGCGGTCGTAATGGAAACGAGAGGGACAGTGAGAACGACACCGAAGGTGCCTGAGAGTCCCTGAAGAATCTGAATGCCTATGAAGTAGGAGTTCATGAGCTGGCGACGTGGCATGTTGTATGCGTAGTAGCAGATGAGTGAGGCTGTTGAGTTTCCAACGAAAGCAAGAACCAGAGTATTGACGTCGGTCCCCATCATGTCACGTCCGACGTGGATGCCACTCTTGAAGAGCTCAGTAAAAGGCAGATTCGGTGAGTGGTAGTTGATCTCGGTCATAGAGGAGGCGATAGACATGGCGACATCCATAACAGCTCCCAGTGAGGAGATCAAAATACCTGAAAAGAGCAGAGCGCCAATCTGAAGACTTGAATTTTCTTCCACATAGAGCAGAGTCTCTATATTGTCCAGATTGTAACTGGACAGGTGCATAACACTACCAAAAATCATGGCGATGATACCTGCGAATATACAGCCTGCCATCGTTCCGACAACTGCCGCCATGGTCTTTCTGGAAAATCCTCCCAGAAGAACCAGGGTGAACCAGGTTACAATAAAGCATGTGATTACCGCTGCCAAAATTGGCTGGAAGCCGATATAGAGCATGGGCAGATAGAAGAAAATGACACAAATAAACGTATAGACCAGACCCACGATCGCCGATATCCCCTTCCTGCCTCCGACAAGGATGACAAGTACCGCGAAGCAAATGAGAAAAGCCACGAGCACAGGTTCCCGGTCATAGTTATAGATATTGACAAGCACATTGTCCTTATAGGCACTGACGCTGACCGTAACATGCGTTCCAACCTCGCAGGTTGCCCCGTAGAGATAACCGTCTGTGCTTGTCGCAGGAAACTCCTGTCCCTTATATTTTCCACTCGTAATCCGAACAACCACCTCCTGATTTCCGGCGCGCGCCCCATCCTCACCAATGTTGTCCTGGGTAATACCTGTGACGACACCTTTCTCAAAAGAACTTCCATCGTCCGCCAGAAGTGGCGTCCTTTTAACACTCTTGTTAAAAAAGATCAGAAAAACCAGAAACGCTGCGGACATAACTGCAAAGAGGGTCATAAATCTTTTCTTCTTCATCACATTAAATCCTTTTGATCCCACAAAAAAGCGGGCACCCGGGATATCCCTAATGGTGCCTGCTTATATTTCTCATTTGACTGCGTGCTATAGGTTTATGCAGTGGTCTTCGCCCTGTAGAGGAAGGTCACGGCCTGTCCTCTGGTGCAATTGTCGTTAGGGCTGAAGGTCGTGGTGCTTGTTCCGCTTGTCACTTTATTATTGACTGCCCAGGCGACGGCGTCTGCATAGTAGGCGTCGTTCTTCACATCTGCAAATGTGGATGCCGTGGCTTTGTCTGTCACTCCTGCAGCTCTATAGAGGAAGGTGACGATCTGAGCACGGGTGCAAGTCGCATTGGGACTGAACTTGTCGCTGGAAGTACCGGCTGTGATGCCGTTTTTGACCGCCCAGGCAACCGCCTTTGCATAGTACTTGTCGCCTGCCACATCAGTGAACTTGTCGGATGCGCCTTCGTCCTTACTTCCATTGGCTCTTCAGAGGAAAGTGACAATCTGGGCGCGGGTGCAGAAAGCATAAGGACTGAAAGTTGTCGCAGAAGTTCCTGCTGCTATTTTCTCTTTCACCGCCCAGAGAACTGCATCATAGAAGAAGGCATTGGGATCCTGAACATCTGTAAACTGGCTGGTCCCCGGAGTCACCGGTTTCACAGTCGAGCTGCCTCCCGACGAACTGCCTAATCTTCTCAGATTCTGAGATGCTGTCAGAAGGTCGCTGTAGATCTTATCGACATCCTTTCCGTTGGTCACCTTCTGCGTGTTGTCGCGAGTCTTGTCCTGAAGTGCGGAGACACCCTTCTTGAAGACCTCATACTTCGCTCCTGTATTGGGGTTGGTCCCTTCCATCACATAGTCCTCACCGACTACATTTGAACCATAATCGAGAATATCCTTCGGATTATCAATGACCGCATTCTTAGTGAAGAGCTCATAATTGCCGGTCATGCCGTAGGACTTGTCATAGCCGGACGTGATGAGCTTGTAGCCGCCATCCTCTTTATAGTCTGCATTTTCATCAGCCAGGTAATCTTTTGCTGCTTTCAGTGCGTTTGCGTAAGCATCATAAGAATCCTTCGTGTATTCATTTGCACTGACGGATCTTGCATTTTCCTGATCGACAAGTTCCTTGAGAGAAGCACGGTCTGCGGACTTTGTATTTTTCTTGATGGTAAATGGCTTCGCATACGGCTTTCCTGTATTGTCATAGGTCTCGATCTTGAAAGAATCATCGGTAAAATGAATGATCGAGAAACTCGGAACGTAGTCGGCATTTCTCTCTGCCAGATAGTACTGCTGGGTCTAGAGAAGGTCATAATACTTGGAACCGGAGGAGGAGCCGGCGCAGATGTACATCGTTCCTTCCGGGTTCACTGCCTCACTCTCACCGTAATCGATGGCTTTGCCGTCAACGATCTGATAAGATCTTGCATAGCAGTGGTCATGGCCGGTCAGCGCGACGTCAATCTTGTACTTGTCCATGAGAGGTGCAAGAAGAATACGGACGTTGGCGCTGTCACCGTCGGAGTGGGAAATGCCGGCGCCGTAGATGTCATGGTGGAACATGCAGACTCTCCACTTGGCGTCCGGATGACTGGCGACGGCTTTCTTCATGAGAGCGTCATGCTCAGCGGCATTTCTGTTGTTGGAGTTGAGGACGATGAAGAGAACATCGCCGTAGCTGTAGTAGTAGTCGCAACCGGCATTGGTCTCGCCGAGATTGTCGCCGCTGTTGGGATTATCAAAATGCAGCTTGTAGTCGTCGCCGATGCTGTCGTGGTTGCCGACTGTCGTTGCAAGAGGCAGGGAGCGCAGAACTTCAGGGTACAAAAAAGCAGCATACTGTCTCTCGCGCATGGAACTGAACTTGCTCTCCTTGGCTGTCTCCTTCTTGTACTGGATCTGATCGCCGACGGACATGACAAAGCTGAGGTCCGGATCCATCTCCACAGCTTTATTGAGGGACTTGGACCAGCCGATCACATCATGGGCCTCTGCGATATCGGAGTCCTTTGCCCAGCCGCCCTTGACAATCTTACCGTTCTTGTCACCGGAAGAACCGATCTGGGGATCGCCGACAACAAGTGCGGAAAACTTCTTAGCATTGTGTGTTGTAAAAGAATAGATACTGGATGTATCCGTGCCGTCGCTGTACTGGTAATAATAGGTAGTATTTGCCTTCAGAGCTCCGACACCTGTCTCTACTTTGTTGGATGCCTTGTAGCTGTTTCCCTTGAAGAGATTGGCACTGATGGTATCATCCGGCTTTTTGGTGGATCGGTCAATCTCTGTCGCTTTGCCTGTATATGTCTTTGTGTCCGTGCCAGACAGATCTGCTGTAGTTCCAATCTTCACTGTCGGTGTTCCCCTGGTTTTTGAGTACCAGTCAAAATTCATGGCTGTCTCATTTTCACCTGGTGTCAGTGCAATCTTGCCTGCATCCTCAAGAGCCTTGTAGTTGACCTGCGGTTCGACACTGTAACCTTCACCGACATTTACCTCATCTCCACCTGCCACTTCGACCTGAGCCATAGCCGGAACTGCCGGAAAGACAGAACATGCCATCACTGCAGACAGAAGAATTGCCAACAATTTTTTGTTTCTCATTTATTGTCTCCTTTTTTCCTTTCTCTCAATTTCCCTCGCGGATAACAGGCACAATATTCCCTTACCCACTCCTATTGAGAATAGATCTGAAAAAACGGAGCGTCAATTGAGTTTACAGAAGTTTCTCTATGTTTTACATATGCGAAAAATACTTAAAGAAAATTTACAAATCGGGGACGGTTCTCGATCGACAACACTGTGTTGTCTTCGGAGAACCGTCCCCTCTTTTACCTTGCTTAATCAACAGCTAATAGCTTTCCTTCAGGATTGCGGTTTTTATCTTTGTTCAGCTCATTGGCGAACCATTCCTTTTTTAGTTTCACGATTTCCGGACTGAGGAAGAGAAGGCCGATGAGATTTGGGATCATCATGCATCCATTCAGTGTATCGGTGAGGTCCCAGACGAAGCCCAGGGAACCTGTCGAACCAATCATGATGCCAAGATCCTGACCGATGAACCCCGGCTCCTCACCCACCACGCCCCGCCCCCTCAGCCATGGGGACGGGGCAATCCGGCCGGCAACGCCCCGAAGCGATGCCCTCGCCGTTAAACTTGTAGTGAAGTCGCTGGAGCCGCCCCGTTGTCTGCACCGAGACCACGCAGATATTCTTCCACATTGATGTATTGGATACCGTCTTGTGTACAGCCGCTGCCGTTATAGATGATGTACCTGCCCTCGATATCGCCATACTGGTAGCGAGTCTCTCTCAGCTTTGCCTCATCCGCAAGGTGACGGTACTGGCCGGGCAAAGCAAGCGAGCTGTGCTTGATCTCGTAAAGTCTGCAGGTAATCGACTCCGGATCAAATGTGACCATGTCAAATTCACCGACCGCAACCTGCAGAACAAACACCTGCCACTTCGGATGCGCCATGGAAGTCTCCAGCAGGATAATGTCCTCCATCATCCTACCCCGGATTTCATTCAGGATTCGCTCCGTGATCCGCATCCGCTCCTTAATTCCCAGGTCCCGAAAAACAGCATCCTGCATGAGCGAAGTAATCAAAGCTTCCGCCTGCGCATAGCGAAGCCCCGGCTGAGTGAAAATGGTTCTCTTCCTGGCATTTTCTTCACTGCCCGAAATAACAATATCGACATAGCGAATCAGATCGAGCATTTCCAGATATTCGCGAATCTCCCTCACATGCTCATCTGTCAGCGGGACGGTCCGCTCCTCCCGCTCTCTGATTTCGAGCATTTTCCGTAGCCGCTCCGTGACAGCCCGCGTGTCGACCGTATCGAGGGCATCTGTCGGATTGTCCCGGTCCTTTCGGAGATTCGTTCTGGAGACACCCAAGTCATGAGACTCAAACGTCCGCTCCAGGACCTCGAGCGTGAATCTGTGGTTCATGTCCTCGATCACGCGGTTAATGGCGCTGGTCAGCTCATTTTTCTCATAAAGATCATAAAGCTCTCGAAAATGCCCCTCATGCTGGTAGTATTTCAGAGAATGCTGTATATTCCCGGCAATCGCAGTGTCGATGTACTCATTTGTCATTTTTGCTGAAGAAAATGTCGCGCCGAAGTTGTAATTAATTCCGCCCATGCTCATGGTCCCGCCGTAACGGATATACTGATCGACCCCCTGGATTCCAAGTACCCGCTCAAACTCCCTGTAGGGAATAAATGTTGTATGGAGCAGCCAGCAGCGGTCATAGAGCTGCTCATCCTCGGCAAACAAAAACCCCAAAGAATCAGTTCCGGACAGAACGATCTTCATTCCGCTGGCTGCAAATATATCTGATAGCAGCGCTGCCCCATCAATAAAATCCGAAAGCAGGGTCACTTCATCTATGAAAATGTATCGGTACCCTTTCCGCTCCAGGTGCTTCAGATCCTGATTGAGGTCAGCCAGCGTCTCATCCGGCAGAGCCTGCAAAAATGCCGTTCTTCCCTGATCATCAGGCGACATATTGAGGATCAGCTGCCGGATCAAGGTCGTCTTACCTGTCCGCCTGAGACCGTACAAAATGAAGACCCGGTCATCTTCCGGACCATATATATAATTGTGAAGGTTCTGGTAAATCTCCCTCTTGCGGAAGGAACGAACCGGCTCGACGAAGCGGTGTAGACCATCGCCGAGACGAACAAGGCTGTGCCAGGTATCATCCGCGAGGTGCTGTTGTTCATCTCCAGAGTGATCCAGCCCTTGCCGGCCATCGCTCTTGCTCGACATTTCAGAATTCGTCGGCTTGTTTCCCTTTTCTTTCAGCAATTTCTCCAACCGCTTGCGCTCCGCAATCTGAACACGAAGCGTCTCAAGCTCCTCTCCCTTGACACGCTTCGTCACCTGGCGGCCATTTTCATAGAACTGCCAATACTCATATTCCCTTCCATTGATTCGCTTGACGGAAATCGTGCCCTTCGGGAGGCCCTCGATCCTTGCCCTGATTTCATCCATCTCTTTTTCCATAATGCCACCAGTCCCTTTTCTGCTTGCAAGGTTATCTTCGGATAATCTAATTTTAACCTTGTTAACCTTGCTTGTAAACAGCATGGTTAAAAAGAGGTTAAGATGCCCTGCTAAAAGTTTCACGTACTACTTACTTTCCTTCTCCCGCCTATGCCTTGGCTTCTTCGATCTCCTTCCTTTTCAGGTGGATGCCAAGAGCGAGGATGGAGAAACTGACAAAACCGAGGCCTAGAGCGAACGTATTAGCAGTACCGAGACCTCCTGTAGAAGGAAGCTCATACCCACCTCTGGGCTGTTTTTAATCATTCCGCCATTCGGAGCACCTGCCCCATCTTCTACCAATCGGGGACGGTTCTCGATCGACAACACCGTGTTGTCGATCAAGAACCGTCCCCGATGTTTGCCCAAGCCATTGTGGCGGGGTGCCGGAAATGCTATACTTACATGAGATTTTGACAGTATGCGAGAGGATAGTTACTTATGACAAAAACGAATGATGGACCTGCTCTTGGATATGATCAGGCCAGGCAGAGTGTATTGGATTTTTTTAGTATGGGGTGGAAAGGGCCGAAGCAGGCAACTGCCTCTTTTGTGCAGGAGCTGGAGGAGATGGCCCGCAAGGAGCCTGTCACGCCGCTGTGCCAGATGATGACTTTTGTCAATACGCACTACAACTTAAACTCTGGGATTAAACGGATGGAAGCGGAGCTCATGATCGGCCAGTGGCGGTTGTATTTCGTCGTGGAGGCGCGGGAGAAGATTAAGCGCGAGGCAGAGGGAGCGCTTGCCGCTGTCCGGGCTTTAAAGACTAGGAGCTTAGAGGCTTTTCGCGCCCTGCGTTCGGACATGATGGACATAAATGTGAAGGAGCTAAGCGACCTCTCCGACGAGCTGCAGGCTGCATTTTTTGCGGTCTGGGATACATTTCTCATTAAAGATGAAAATGAGCGGGAGACCGCATATCACTTGTTCGAGAAACATTTTCCAAATCTAAGTGCCCTGTATTTTATGTATTTTTCTCTGGCAAAGCAGAGAAAGACGCCGGAAAATGACGTTCTTGAGGCGATTAGGCATTTGCAGGAATATGAAGAGGACCCGGCATTTATTGTGTCTCTGGCGGATTATTTTAAAGAAAATAAGGATGCGGTGCACTATGGAAAATATGCGGTTCTCGGCTACGACCGCATCTTCATGGGGCACAAGACGGTCCTCAATTGGTCAAATGCGCTCGCTGTGACGCTGAATGGGTTTCAGATGATCGATGTGGCTGCCGGTGAGAAGAATATTTCTTCCCGCGAGCTCCTGGCAGCTGAGGAGAAAACTTACAAAGACGTCCCGATTTATTATGGCAAGGCGCTGGCGGATCTTGTGCGCTTCCGGCCGCGGATGAAATGGACCGAGGAGCGCATTTCCCACATGTACATTGCTTTTTTCAAGGCTATGGTGCTGCCGGATGAGGCGCTCGTTGCCGGCCACATCTGGTGGAACAGCGAGCTCGCCTACTGGCTCGATGAGCTCTATCAGAAAAAGGCGCCGATGGGGGATGAGCAGCAGCAGCTTGTGGCGAATCTTCTCCTCTTCGCCTCCCTTAAGCTGCGAAACAACAAGGAGCGGGAGTCCTTCCGCGCCCTGCTTGCGTGCGTCCGCGGCCGCAAACTGCTCAAAAACGAACGATTCAGCACCATTTACGATGAGATGGAGGCCGAGATCGAGCTGAGCCTCCTTCAGGAAGACGACCGCTTCTCCTCTTCATTTAAGAAAGCCGCCCACTCACTTACTGAAGATGAACCCGACTGGGAGCCCATTTTCCGGGAGCTGACAGACACCCCCGTGCGTGACGAGGATATGAAGATGAACTATCCTCACCTTTATAAGATAATAGACAAGTATCGCGCGAACGTTATGAAAATTCTTCACCATATGTCCAGGGAAGACGCCCGCCCCGTCTCCAAACCCTACACCCGCGCGAAGAAAAAGATCGGCCGCAACGACCCCTGCCCCTGCGGAAGCGGCAAGAAATTCAAGAACTGCTGCATGGGCAAAGGCATCTACGACTGAGGCATTGGGGATGGTTCTCCGTTGACAACACTGTGTTGCAAATCGGGGACGGTTCTCGATCGACAACACAGTGTTGTCGATTGAGAACCGTCCCCGATTTGCTGTCAAAGTTTTTTGTAAAAAAATTAGCACTCACCTCTTGTCAGTGCTAACAATGGGTGGTATAACTATCATCGTAAGGAGGAAAGAGATACAGATGATTCCTCCACAGAAAATAACAAAATCGTTCAATGTTAACTTCCAGAGGTTTACATCCTAAAAAATCGAAATCTATCATTCTTGCATGATCAATACGGATTCTCTTCTTCGTTCTCCATGCCCATAAGAAAGGCCATTATCTCTTCGTAGGACCTTTTAGTTTTACTCAGAGCCTTCTCAACTTCCTTGCTCTGCAGCAGTTTTTTCTGATCCTCCAAATCTTCCAACTCTTTCACATAGGCCTTGTATCTCTGTTTAGCCCGGACCATTTTTTCCTCTGTGTCTTCTATTTTAGCATCGATCGTCTTGATCGTCATCGTTCTCATGGCCGGCTCCTTTCTCCAGTTTCAGATCTGATTGCTTTATCTCATTCGACAAGGCCTTAATTGCGTTTTCCAGATATTTAGCATCCATATCAAAAGCCTTAAGGATTGCTTTTTGCGTAGCTGTCAGTGCGTGACCCATGTAATAAGAGTTATTAAGTTCCCCACTGCCAGAAGCTCTGATCAGTTCGATTTTTTCCAGTTCTGCAA
>OMTP01000139.1 GCA_900313955.1 uncultured Lachnospiraceae bacterium
GAAGGAAGAAGGCCTTTGTGCGAAGCGTCGCAGTGTCCTACCCGTGAACTGTAACGTAATATTCTATAGTTTTCGACATAAACTCCGCATTGACGAATGGCAGAAATTGATGCAAAATTATAATCAATCACGCGCGCTTTGAGTGAAACGGTATGAAACGACATGCATTTGCCAGGAGTTGATCCTACATGAGGAAGATACGAAGACATTTGAAAATCAGTAAAATTATGAATGTGCCGATCCTTGCTGTGGGTCTTGCCGCAACGCTCATTTTCGAGATCTTTGCCAACCTGGCAATCATCGAGAGCAGGAAAGAAGAGGCCCTCTACGAGGCGAAGACGCAGATGTCGGCCATACATCAGCAATTCAAGGGCTGCATCACCGTGACGGATTCCCTTGCACTGGTGATTATGGAGACACAGGGACAGATCACGGATTTTGAATATATAGCCCAACAGATCATGGATCAGAAGGCTCCGATCAGCTCTGTGCAGCTGGCCCCGGACGGCAAGGTCACGGATATCTATCCGGAGGAGGGAAATGAGGCCGGCAAGATTGACCTCTTCGCTGACCCGGACCGCAAGGAGGAAGCTGAGTATGCCCGCGACACAGGAGAGACCATGGTGGCCGGCCCCTTTGAGCTCAAGCAGGGGGGAAATGGTATGGCAATCAGAAAGCCCGTCTACCTGAACGTGAAAACAGATAAGGAGAAGAAGGGATCCTTCTGGGGCTTTTCCGTTGTCATCATCATGACGGACAAACTGATCGATGAGGCTCATCTCGATCACCTGAGCAGCATAGGCTATCACTACCGTCTCACCGCCTCTTTCAAGGGGCAGTCGACAGTTGTAGGTGGCAATTACACAGGTAAGTTCCTGAATCCCGTGGTGGAGGAGCGCCAGCTCTACGGCAAGGATTGGACCCTGTCTGTAGAACCGGTTCATGGCTGGGTGCGCTGGCCGTTGGTCTTTTTCTCGACAGCAGCTCTTTTGGCGGTGACTCTGCTCTTAGCCGCCCTCGTTCGATCGAAAAAGAAACTGGAGCTGCAAAGCGAGGTCGTTGTCGACAGTTCAGTCACCGATGATATCACAGGTATCCTCAATCGCAGCGGATACGATCAGGTGGTGGATCGATGCCTCGATGACCTGAAGGGGAAGGGGGTTCTGGTTGTCGTCAACGTGAACCGCTTCCGTCGCTTCAATGACGTTTATGGCCGCGACGTCGGCGACCGTCTTCTGGTGAGCCTGGCCGCAGATCTGCGCCTCATGGGTGGCGAGGGCGCCGTCCTTGGCCGCAACGGAGGCGACGAGTTCCAGCTCTTCCTCATGCAGGCTCCGGAGGGGCCGATCTTTGAGAAAATCAGTGCCTTTGTGGGCGGCGCACATTCCTTCCGCTACAAAGGCAAGACTTACAAGTACACCCTCTCGGCGGGGTATGCGGTCTATCCGGACCAGGCGGTCGACTTCAGTGAGCTGTGCCGCAAGGCCGACCGGGCTCTTCAGAAGAGCCGGAAAGACGAGAACCACGCTCTCTACCAGTACGAAGGCACATGACGGGACCAAAGGGACGATTCAAATGGTTCCATGGTTCAGGGACCATTTGAACGGTCCTTTTGGTCCCCACTACGTTTTGCAAGGAGTTGTGAAAAATGGAAAATGAACGGTTGGAGAAGCAGATGGATTTTCTGCTTGAGATCGACAAGGAGAAAAATATCCTTCGTCAGACGCACCTGAGCGGTCACGGCCGCCGGGAAAATGACGCCGAGCACGCCTGGCACATGGCGATTATGGCCTACCTTCTGCGCGAGTACGCCGACCGGCCCTTTGATGTGGCCAAAACGATGATGATGTGTCTCATCCACGATATTGTCGAGATCGACGCCGGCGACACCTATGCTTACGACACCGAGGGCAAGAAGACCCAGAAGGAGAGGGAGGAGAAAGCGGCAGACCGCATTTTCGGCCTCCTGCCGGAAGACCAGGGAAAGGAGCTGCGCGCCATTTTCGAAGAATTTGATGAGGGGGATACTCCCGAGGCCCGTTTCGCCCGCGTTTGTGACAATTTTCAGCCTCTCATGCTCAATAACTCCAATGGTGGCGGAGACTGGGTTGAGCACGGAGTCTCCCGCACCCAGGTCGAGGGACGTCAGGGGCGGACCAGAGAGGGTTCGAAGACGATCTACGAGAAGACTGAGGAGATCCTCAACCAGAATGTCGAGAAAGGAAGCCTGAAACCGTAAAAAAAGCGCCTGCTGCGAAGTTCGCAGCGGGCACTTTTTTATTCAGTGCTGAATCAGGCCATTCCGAGAGCTCTCTTGGCAGCGATCTCGATGAAGACGGCGAGGATGCAGCCGATGGTGGAGCCGAAGAGGTTGACGATGATCTGGTATTCCCAGTCGACCTTATCAATCTTGTTGGGGATGGGAAGGATGGTGTACCAGATGCTGGAGAAGACCGAGCGCATCGGGTTCATGGAGAATCCTGTCTCCGAGTAGCTGAAGCCGACCCAGAGGAGAGAAGCAAGACCTGTGAGAGTGACCTGCAGCTGGCCGATTCCTGTCGATGTATCCGCATGGATGAGGCCGAAGAAGAGGAGACTGGTAAATGTTGTCGATGCGATGATTTCCTGCAGGAAGTTCATGGGCAGATGGCGGGTTGTCGCCTTGGCGGAGAAGAAACCTGCCTTGGGGACATCCGGGGACATCTTAAAATTATCCCAGTAGAAAACCATGACGAGGAAGACGGAGAAACCGGCGCCGAGGAACTCGGCAAGCCACAGGCCCAGCATCTGTCCCACGGTGATCTGTCTTGCCAGAGCGCGCCCCAGAGCGACAGCCGGGTTGAGGCAGGCGGGGCCGCCCAGACGGATGGCCGTCATGACGCCGGATCCGAGACCGATGCCCCAGACGGTGAAGCAGGGGAAGAACTCAAACTTGTTGACCAGGGTCCCCTTCAGGTTTGCGCTCGCCATGTAGCCGTAGCCGGCGCCGACGAACAGGAAGCATCCGATGAATTCTGAGAAGTAATACAGCATCTTTTTTCTCTCCCTTATCTTAGATGAAGAATATAAAAACTACCAGATGCTTATATCCTACCATCCTATGGTATCGTACATCAAGCACAAATTATATCTAATTTGTGCTTGATGTATTTGTCTAAAATGCTGGGAAAACCTGGGGACTTTAGGATCGAAACTATTTATCAAAGGGTAACTGTTCAGGACACCGGCGGTTCTGCACAGGCACACGAAATGCTACATCCAGAGAGCATTTTCATGTCCGTATTTCTTTACAGAAGGATTACAGTTCTCTCAACTGTTATGCATTTTTAAAATATAACTACTATTTGGATAATATATACAATAATCGACATATTTGAAGATAATAGAGGAAAGAAAAAATATTTTTCAAAAAACTTGTTGACAAAATGGGGGCCGCGGAGTATAGTATAGATAACAGGAAAACAAAGAAAGCAAAGCAAAAAACAAAAGAAAACCAATCCTCACAGAAGAGAAGGCGGTGACGAGAAAGCCGCTGGAGGAAATTCACCAAGGAGGTACGGACCGAAGGCAACTAAGTGATTTACCCTATGTACGGAAAGCGATACGAGGAAAGAGAGGTACAGTCCCAAGAGAACGTAACGATTTACCCCATATCCGAAGAAGATCTTAATTGGAGAGGAAGGTACAGACCAATCTACAGGTAAAAGATTTACTCCATTCTTCCGATTCTGATTGAAAGGCAGGTACAGACCAACATTTACATAAGGTTTCAATCTCATTGAAATGATATCGAATCTGCAGGAAAGAGAGGTATAGTCCAACATTCACATGATTGATTTACCTGATCGATTATTTGAAAATGCTTGAAAGGAAGGTACGGACCAATCTACAGATGAACGAAATACCCCATGAAACCAAAGAAGTGAGAGGTAAGGACCATTGGATGATATGACACAGTAAAAGCGTCATTCGAGAATTCAGACGAGAAATGAATTTCGGATGACGCTTTTTTTATGTCATTTTTCTGCAGTGTTCATAAGTTACAGTTCACGGGTCACCCCGGCGCGGAGCACATTCGATTTTCGCCGCCTGCTTTTGCGGCGAAAATTACTAAGTGAAG
>OMTP01000146.1 GCA_900313955.1 uncultured Lachnospiraceae bacterium
CAGAAGCTGCGAACTTTATCTGCTGTTTTCACCACCATCAATTCGCTGCGTAACAGTTAATGGCCTATCTGCTCTTAGCAGGTAGGTCCATCGACAAAGCCTTAATTTAATTCATCGTTCATAATTGTTTCAATAATAGCTCCTATATTACTGGTTAATTGACCGTGGCATTTGTGAATGTCTTGATTTAGATGTTTTTCTTCCTGTATGGCATGAAGCACATTTTCGGCAAGGCCGCCAATCTCCTCGTTCCTTTTTGGGTTCATTCCACATTCCTGACGTAGAAAACTCTGAATGTACCGCTGGCTTCCGATCTTTTTATTTTCTAATAGTTCTTCTTCGTGAGGCCTTATTAATCTTTCATATGCGTCATCCAAGTGTAGAAGAAGGAATAGCTCGAAGCTGGGATTTGTAACACCGATAATATTGGCCTTTTCACCGTCAGCAACGATTCTATCATAATCCGGATTTCTGAACTCAAAGATATCCGCATCAAATATTACAACCATTTTGTCGTGCTGAGGGTCAAAATCTAGGCTTTTATCATGTTTCTTTTCCTCTGCAAAACGAATAAGGCGGACAGGAGCTGATATATTTTTCTCTTCCTCAGTCCGCTCCCACAACCTAATATCAATCATAGGATGGATGTTAAGTTGTTTACGCATATCAATTAACCGATGAAAGTACCAGGGTTCCGTATTAGCTCCTTCACAGATAAAGATGTACTTTCGGAACGGCTCTATTTCTTCTTCGTGATCTGAAGGTCGTTTGTTCCAATCTGTATAGCATCGTATAGGTGCCATCTTCATTCCTCCTTAAACTTAAAATCGGAGAATACGGGTATTGCTCCATAGCGGCCTTCGAGGTAAGCTTTGCTCAATACCTTATCATATCGCTCTTTGAATCGATCTAAAGGATAAATGGTACTATTGTTATCTCCTGAACGCTCAACAAACCAGATTTCGTCACGACGGAATAGACTTTGATCCATGATTGATGCTTCATGCGTTGTGAAGATCAACTGAATTTTCCGGCCTGCGTGTCGATTATTAAAAGTTTCCAGAAAGTGAGCTGTCAGTTTTGGGTGTAGACTTCTTTCCAATTCGTCTACTACAAAAACAGTATCATCATCTTTCATAAGGATCATATCAATCAGATCAAACAAACGTCGTGTTCCATCTGACTCATCCTCGAATCTAAAATCGTAGAACGATTTCCCATGGTGAAGCTTAATTGTAGTAATTGTGGGTTCACCTGCTCTGTCCATAGCTATACTGAAAAAGCGAGTGGCAGAACGCATTGACATGCGAACAGGATATCTATTACCGCTTTCCATCTGCTTATGAATGTTTTCCATGACATCGTCAAAGATCTCTTTAGGAAGCATTTTACTTAATTCTGCGATATCGATTTCTTCTATAGCAATGTTCGAGATTCCTGTATCAAATGTACGAATTAGATCATTTACCAGATTTAGATTCTCCGCATTGTAATAGTATCTGAAATCGGTGATCGGTGCATTTGGAGTGAAAATGACAATATGATGGATCAGCCAGTGATAGACGGTTTTAAATTCAATCAGCTTGGAAGAAACATCAATCTTCTTATTGCGGTTCATTTCCGTCAGGAAAAGACCGGTTGTATTTCCCTCGAAATCCTTCTGATAGGTATCGAAGCGTTGCTTTTCGGTACCTGTGACTTTTAAATCACTGGTAAATGTATTGCCCTGGTGCAGATCGCGTTCGAATATGCGCTTTGCGTTCCCATTCTGATATAAGCGGTATAACCACTCTCCGGTGATTCTGCGTTCACTTAGGACGGCAGTAAAACCGTAGGCATAGAACTTGTTGTCAATAGAGAATCGAAGTTCTGTGGAAGTATCTTTTCCTCTGTTTTCCTCGTGATTCTTGCAATAGTATCCTGTTGCCCATACAGGCACAGCCTCACGAAGAGTGTCCTTAAATAAGCGAAAGCAGTCTACTAAATTTGTTTTCCCGGATGCGTTTGCGCCATAGATAATAGCATATTTAAGTAACTTCGTGTTGCCAATATTGACACGGTGGTCAATTTTGCCACGAATTTTGGTTGATGAGATCATATTTAGAGCCGCGGGTGCTTCGAAAGACTTAAAATTCTCCATTTTTATGCTTGTAATCATGATCGCGCCTCCCTTCAAATGATTGCTCATACGTAATATTATACACTGATATCCTAACAATGTCCATATCATGGTGATTATTTCGAGAAATAATCACCAAATATGGTGATTATCGTTAATAACCACAAAAAGCAAAAATTATATTGTAACTGTTCAGCAGGCCTGACGAAGGTGCGATAAAATAGCACTTCCGGAGTGGACCTTTGAGGGGTGGCCGCGGAAGAAGTCCTTTTTTATCGCACCTTTCCGTCGGGTCCTGAACAGTTACATTATATTAAATAAAGTCGAGGTCCTGTTCCTTTTCTTTCACCCTGCGCATGGCAAAAAGAAATGAATGATAAGGAAGTGGTAAATAGTCGACGTTACTAAGCATCGTTTCCCTGTCATTACGTTGCGAAAAAAATCGTAGTTCTGGGTGAATGAAAATTCGTTTTGAATTTCGACAAAGTCCCACTCCCCTCCTGATATTGAACTCGTATAGCACTCACTGTAAATCTTACAGCACTGACAGCTATGGCTGCTGCATCAACCGATACTGGT
>OMTP01000020.1 GCA_900313955.1 uncultured Lachnospiraceae bacterium
GAAGGAAGAAGGCCTTTGTGCGAAGCGGCGAAGTGACCCACCCGTGAACAGTAACAGACGTCTGCCTGTCACTACATAAGAGCGCGAGAGTCCATTAAAAAGAGGAGCCCGTCAGACGGCGAGCTCCTCTTAGCGAAAACAATATGAATTCAGATCTCCTTGCCGGTGAGAAGCTTGTAGGCTTCCTTGTACTTGGCGATGGTCTTGTCGATGATCTCCTGGGGAAGGTCATAGTCGCTGTCCGGGTTCTCCTTGAGCCAGTTGCGGACGAACTGCTTGTCAAAGGACGGCTGGTCATGGCCCTCTTCATAGCCTTCTACCGGCCAGAAGCGGGAGCTGTCCGGTGTCAGCATCTCGTCACCGAGGACAACCTTGCCGTTCTCATCGAGACCGAACTCGAACTTGGTGTCGGCGATGATGATACCACGGGTCAGAGCGTAGTCAGCGCACTTCTTGTAGAGAGCGATCGTGGAGTCGCGAAGAGTTGTTGCCAACTCCCTGCCTCGTCCCGGGAACTGCTTCTCGAGGACATCGATGGACTGCTCATAGTTGATATTCTCATCGTGGTCACCGATCTCCGCCTTGGTGGACGGGGTGTAAAGCGGCTCAGGAAGCTTGCCGCATTCCTTTAAGCCCTCGGGAAGAGGAAGACCTGCGATCGTGCCGTCCTTGACATAGTTCTTCCAGCCGGATCCTGTGATATAGCCGCGGACAATGCACTCGATGGGGAGCATGGTGAGCTTCTTGCAGAGCATACTTCTGCCCTCGAACTCCGGCTTCTGGAAGAATTCCGGCATATCCTTTGTGTCGACGCTGACCATGTGGTTGGGGATGATGTCGCTGGTGGAATCAAACCAGAACCTGGACATCTGTGTCAGAACGCGGCCCTTATCGCTCACTTTATTTTTAAGAATGACATCAAAGGCAGAGATTCTGTCTGTAGCAACCATGATCAGGTTGTCACCGGTGTCATAGATCTCACGTACTTTTCCCTCTTTGATCGGTTGATATTCCTTCACTTTACGCCTCCGATAAATAATGACTTGATTTTTTTCTACGCGCGTATCTTACCATAGAAACTTATATTTTTCCACATCTTCCACAAATATGTCAAAATTTTAAAAAGGTGCCGTTACAGTTCACGGGTCAGCCAGAACTGTCCCGAAAAAGCACTTCCTTCGCGGCCACCCCTCAAAGGTCCACTCCGGAAGTGCTTTTTCGAGGCAGCAACTGGCTGACGAGTGAACAGTAACAAAGGTGCCTGGTGACAGGCACCCATTCTTCTCAGACGCTTCTCCAGTGCAGGAGCTCTTCTCGCAGGGCGAAGAGGAGCTGGTCCTCAGGAACTTTGCGGATGATCTTGCCTTCTTTGATGAGGAGGCCTTCTTTCTTGCCGCCGCAGATGGCCAGGTCGGCTTCGCGGGCTTCGCCCGGACCGTTGACGACGCAGCCCATGACGGCAACTTTGAGATCCAGGGGGATATCCTCAACCATCTTCTCGACAGCATTTGCGAGGGGAATCATGTTGATCTCCGTGCGGCCACAGGTCGGGCAGGAGACAACTTCGATGCCGCCGCGGCGCAGGTCGAGGGAGCGGAGAATCTGTCTGGCACACCTCACCTCGTCGACCGGATCGCCGGTCAGGGAGACGCGAATGGTGTCTCCGATGCCCTCGTAGAGGATGATGCCGATGCCGACGGAGGACTTAATCGTTCCCGATGTGGTCGTTCCTGCCTCCGTGATGCCGACATGAAGCGGATACTGTGTCTTCTTTGCGATCATCTCATGAGCCTTAACGCACATCATGACGTCTGAAGACTTGATGCTGATGACGATGTTGTCGTAGTCGCAGTCCTCGATGATCTTTACTTTACTGAGGGCGCTCTCCACGAGGCCTTCCGGGGTCACGCGGCCGCCATACTTCTCGATCAGATCCTTTTCCAGGGAACCCGAGTTGACGCCCACGCGGATGGGGACATCGTGTTCTTTTGCACAGGCGACTACTTTTTTAATATTTTCCGCGCCGCCGATATTGCCGGGGTTGATTCGGATCTTGTCAGCTCCATTTTCTATGGCAGCAATGGCCAGCTCGTACTGAAAATGGACATCGGCGACAATGGGAATACTGACTTTCTTCTTAATTTCACCGAGAGCTTCTGCGGCCTTCATGTTGGGGACCGTGCAGCGGACGATGTCGCAGCCGACATTCTCCAGCGCCTGAATCTGGGCGACAGTCGCTTTGACGTCCTCTGTCTTCGTATTGGTCATGGACTGGATCGCGATCGGATGACCGCCGCCAATCACGCGGCCGCCGATGCGGATTTCTTTCGTGTGATCTCTATACATAATGCAAGTTTTCTCCTCTATGGGGGGACGGTTCCTTTGTCCTCACTTTTTTCTTCTGTACACGTCGAATTCGTAAATGAGGTCGAAGTACGTCCCTTCCTCACTCTGACGGACCAGCTCCCACTCGCCATCTTCGTCGAGGTTGGGAAAATAGGTATCGGCGTCGTACGTGTAGTCGATCTTCGTCACATAGATGGTGTCGATGTAGGGCAGCATCTGACGGTAGATCTCGCCTCCGCCGATGACGAAGACGTCCTCGGACGCCCATTTGGAAGCTGCCTCTACAGCCTCATCGACGCTGTGGACGACAGTCGCTCCCTCGACCAGATAATCCGGATTCGAAGTGAGGACGATATTCTCTGCCCTGTGAGCCAGGGGCTTCTTCCTGGGAAAGGATTCCAGGGTCTTGCGACCCATAAGGACGACCTTGCCCATGGTCATTTGTTTAAAGTACTGCATATCGGCGGGGATGGAGACAAGGAGCTTGCCGTCCTTGCCGATTCCCCAGGCCTTGTCGCAGGCTACGATTGCGTTCATTTCCTATATCTCCTTTATCAATCAGATCGCGACGGGGATGTCTTTGACCTGAGGGCCGTGCTTGTAGTCCTCGACAATGAGGTCATCTGTCGTGAAGGCGTAGAAATCGTGGATGTCCGGATTCAGGCTCACCTTCGGTGCCGGATAGGTCGGTCGGGAAATGAGCTCCTTGATGACAGACACATGGCGGTCGTAGATGTGGGCGTCGGCGATCATGTGGACGAGCTGACCCGGGATCATATCCATGCTCTGCGCGATCATCATGAGAAGGATCGCGTACTGGCAGACGTTCCAGTTGTTGGCCGTGAGGACGTCCTGCGACCGCTGGTTGAGGACCATGTTGAGAGTGAGCCTGTCGTCACTCCTGTGCTGTGTCACATTAAAAGTGACCGACCAGGCGCAGGGATAGAGGGCCATCTCACTTAAATCATGAGGATTGTACATGGTCGTCACGATGCGGCGGCTGAAAGGATTGTTTTTCAGGTCATAGAGGACCCGGTCCACCTGATCCATGTCTCCTTCCTTATAGTGATTTCTGACCCCCAGCTGATAGCCGTAGGCCTTGCCGATGGATCCGTCCTCACGGGCCCACTCGTCCCAGATATGGGCCTTCAGGTCGTGGATATTGTTGGACTTGCGCTGCCAGATCCAGAGGATCTCCTCCATGCATGTCCTGAGGGCCGTGCGCCGCAAAGTGATGGCCGGGAACTCCTTTCTCAGGTCATAGCGGTTGCAGACCCCGAACTGCTTGATCGTGTAGGCAGGCGTACCGTCCTCCCAGTGGGGGCGAACCTTCTCTCCCCTCGTATCCGTCCCATTTTCCAGAATATCCTTGCACATGGCAATGAAGATGTCATCTGCCTGGCTCATGCTTTGGTTTCCTCCTCAGCGTCAGAGTCTTCTTCCTCTTCTTCAGCTTCCATCTCGACGGGAGCGGGCTCTTTGGGAAGACGACCGTAGAGGCGGGCGAACTTGTAGATGCTCTTTGCCAGGTCGTCGGACAGGAAGTTGGGGAGGACTCTCCATCTCCAGTTGCCCATGCCTGTGGCCGGGGAGTTGAGCCGGGCCTCGTTGCCCTTGACCAGGTAATCCTGGATGGGGATGATGCACAGGTCGGCAACCGAGCGGTAGGCCTCACGGATGAAATCCCAGGTGAAGGCGCCGTAATCAGTATAAATGGAGTTGATGTATTCGCGGGCGAAGTCGCGGTCATGGGCAGAGAGGCTCTCAATCCAGCCGCGGGTCGTCATATTGTCGTGAGTTCCCGTGTAGACCACAAAATTCTTCTCATGGCAGTAGGGAAGGAAGGTACTGCTCTCGCTCTCATCAAAAGCAAACTGCAGGACCTTCATGCCCGGATAGCCGCTCTCCTTTAAGAGCTCACGGACAGAATCCGGCGTGATGCCCAGGTCCTCGGCGATGATGGGGACGTCTCCCAGCTTCTCCTTCATGGCGTTGAAGAGATCCATGCCCGGACCCTTCTCCCACTCGCCCTTCTCAGCGGTTTTGTCGCCGTAGGGAATTGCATAGTACTCGTCGAAGCCACGGAAGTGGTCGATGCGGATGATGTCGTAGAACTCCTGGCAGCGGGCGATTCTCTGGATCCACCAGTCATAGCCCGTCTTCTTATTATAGGGCCAGTCGTAGACAGGATTGCCCCAGAGCTGGCCTGTTGCTGAAAATGCATCCGGGGGCGTTCCTGCGACGGAGACTGGATTGATGTCCTCGTCGAACTGGAAGAGCTCCGGATGAGCCCAGGCATCCGCACTGTCAAAGGAGACATAAAACGGCATATCGCCGATGATCTTGATGCCTCTGTCGTTGGCGTACTCTTTTAAGTTCTGCCACTGATGCATGAACTCATACTGCTGGAAGCGGAAGAAGTCGACCGTCTCGCCGATGACGACACTGAGAAGGTCGATGGCCTTCCGGTCACGGATCTTGTAGGGCTCATCCCAGTCGATCCAGCACTTGCCTCCATTTTCCTCCTTTAAGGCCATAAAGAGACAGTAGTCTTCCAGCCAGTAAGCATTTTCCCTGACAAAGGTCTGAAACTCCTCATTCTCATCCTCTGTCGGGCGAAAGCGGTCATAGGCTTTCCTTAGGACCTTGAAGCGGTTCTCGTAGAGAGCACCGTAGTCGATGAACTCGGGATCTGTGCCCCAGTCAACACTCTCGCACTCCTCGCGTTTTAAGAGGCCATCCTCGATCAGGTGGTCAAGACTGATGAAATAGGGGTTGCCTGCGAACGTTGAAAAGCTCTGATAGGGGGAGTCACCGAAGCCCGTGGGACCGAGCGGCAGGATCTGCCAGCAGCTCTGGCCGGACTCGCGCAGGAAGTCCACGAACTCGTAGGCCTCCATGGAGAAGCCCCCGATGCCATAGCGGGAAGGCAGGGATGAAATCGGGTAAAGGATACCACATTCTCTCTTCATTTTCGTCACCTCACTAAGTATAGACACGCCATCTTTCTCTCTTGCAGAAATCAGATGGAAAGGATGCTGCATTTTATAACATTTTCACAAAGGATCTCGGGTCATAAGATCCGCGGTTCTCTCTATTTTATCACAATGTACTCTCTCTTTGAGATTTTTTTACGCAAAATTCTTTTGAATTCATCTTTCATTCTTTGAAAAAGATGCTATAATAAATCGATTTGTGGGAAATCCCGCAGACAAACTGGCGTAAGCTATCAAAACCGGAGGCATTTTAGCGAAATTAATTAGGGAGGAAACAAAATTGAACAAAGAGCTGATTCGTCTGGAGCACATCTCCAAGTCGTTCGGGACCAAAACTGTCCTCGACGACCTTTCTCTTACAATTCATGAAAATGAATTCATGACCCTCTTAGGGCCCTCAGGCTGCGGCAAGACCACCCTTCTTCGAATCATCGGCGGCTTCGAAATGCCGGATACAGGACGCGTTCTCTTTGCCGGCCAGGACATCACCAATCTACCGCCAAACAGGCGACAGCTCAACACAGTCTTCCAGAACTATGCGCTTTTCACGCACATGGATGTCGCTCAGAATATTGCCTTTGGCCTTTCCATTAAGAAAAAATCCAAATCCTATATCGATGACAAGGTGAACTATGCCTTAAAGCTTGTCGGCCTTGAGGGCTTTGAGCACCGCCAGGTGACCAGACTTTCCGGCGGTCAGCAGCAGCGCGTCGCCATCGCCCGCGCCATCGTCAATGAGCCCAAGGTGCTGCTTCTCGACGAGCCCCTCGCGGCCCTCGATCTTAAGCTTCGGCAGGACATGCAGTACGAACTCATCCAGCTGAAAAACGAGCTCGGCATCACCTTCCTCTACGTCACTCACGACCAGCAGGAAGCCCTCACCATGTCCGACACCATCGTCGTCATGAACCAGGGCTACATCCAGCAGATGGGCTCGCCCGAGGCCATTTACAACGAGCCGGAAAATGCCTTTGTCGCCGACTTTATCGGCGACAGCAACCTTTTCCCGGCAAAATTCATCAGGGACGAGCTCATTTCCATCGACGGAGCCCAGTTCAAATGTGTCGACAGAGGCTTCGGAGAAAATGCGCCTGTAGACATTGTCATCCGTCCCGAGGACGTCGAGATCGTGGAGGCCGGCCATGGCACCGTCGATGGAAATGTCACGGACCTCATCTTCAAGGGCGTCCACTACGAAATGTGTATCGACGTCGCCGGCCGCGAGTGGGTCTGCCACTCGACCCGCCCCCACATCGTCGGCGAGCATGTGGGCATCGAGGTCGACCCTTTCAACATCCAGGTCATGAAGAAGCCTGAGTCAGAGGACGAGGAGGCCATCACCGCCAATGAATAAAAAAACAAAGACAAGAACCAATACGATCGCGGGCTTTCTGGGTCTCCCCTACGAAGTCTACGCCGTGATCTTTATCGTCATCCCCCTCATCATGGTGGTCTGGTACGGCTTCACGGACGCAAGCGGCCATTTCACTTTGTCCAATGTCGCCTCCATCGCCCAGCCCTCCAACATCAAGGCCCTGTGGCTCTCGGTGCTCCTGTCGGTCGGTGCGACCGCTGTCTGCCTGCTTCTCTCCTATCCCCTCTGCATGTTTCTTGTGGAGACGGAGAAACACGCCAACAGCTTTCTCACCATGATGCTGATCGTCCCCATGTGGATGAACTTCATGCTGAGAACCTACGCCTGGCAGTCCATCCTGGAGAAGACAGGCATCATCAACACAGCTCTCACGGCGCTCCGTCTTCCGACTCTTCGAATGATTAACACGCCGGGCGCCATCATCCTGGGCATGGTCTACAACTTTCTGCCCTTTATGATCCTGCCCATCTACAACTCGCTTGAAAAGATCGACAAGAACGTCATCAACGCTGCGAGGGATCTGGGAGCAGATGCCCGCCAGACATTTATACGGGTCATCTTCCCCTTAAGCATGCCGGGTGTCGTCTCCGGGATCACCATGGTCTTCATCCCGGCCCTCACGACTTTCGTTGTCTCCTCCCTCCTGGGCGGCGGCAAGATTCTGCTCATAGGAAATGTCATTGAACAGGAGTTTACCCTGGCCTACGACTGGCATGTCGGATCCGGTCTCTCCTGCGTGCTGCTCATTTTCATCGTGATCAGCATCGTCATTTCCACCATCACGGATAAGGAGGACGCATAAATGACAAACGAAAAAGTCAGAGCCCGCGGATGGAAGAGATTCTATATAGCGCTCATTTTCATCTTTATGTACGCCCCCATCTTCCTTCTCATCATCCAGTCCTTCAACAAGAGCAAGAGCCGCGGCCACTGGGGAGGCTTTACGCTCGGCTGGTACGTCTCCCTCTTCCACGACGCGGATGTCATGAAGGCTTTTGGAAATACCATCCTGCTCGCGGTCATCTCCTCGTTGGTCGCTGTCGTCATTGGCACCATGGCCGTCATCGCCATGTCCCGTATGAAAATGAAGTCGCGTCAGCTATGGCTTGCTGTCACCAATGTCCCCATGTTAAATGCAGACATCGTGACCGGCGTCTCCCTCATGCTGCTCTTCATCACTCTCAGGATCGAGCTGGGGTTCGGCACAGTTCTTCTGGCCCATATCACATTCAATATACCGTATGTGATTCTCAACATCCTGCCCCGCTACCGGGAACTCAATCCCCATATCTACGAGGCTGCCCTGGATCTGGGGGCGACGCCCGCCCAGGCCTTCTTCAAGACGGTTCTGCCGGAAATTGCGCCCGGCATCACTTCGGGTGGCCTCATGGCCTTCACCATGTCCCTCGATGACTTCATCATCACGCATTTTACGACCGGAGCCGGCATGGCAACCCTGCCGACCAAGATCTACGCTGAAGTCAAGCTGGGCATCAAGCCGGAAATGTACGCTCTGTCGGCCATCATTTTCGTGACGGTGCTCTTCCTCCTCATGATGGTCAACCGCGTCCAGGAGGGCTCGGAAAATAAAAGAAAGGCAGGTGAAGAGGCATGATGCATCTTCCAAAGAAGGGACTTTTTGCCGCGGCCCTTGCCGCATGTCTCATCGCTTCCATGAGTGGCTGTGGCTCCGGGAAAACCGATTCCGGCAACACTCTCTACGTCTACAACTGGGGAGAATACATCGACCCGACGGTCGTCGACGACTTCGAGAAGGAGACGGGGATTCATGTCGTCTACGACGAATTTGAGACAAATGAGGTCATGTACCCCAAAATCGATGCGGACCCCTCTTCCTATGATGTCGTGTGCCCGTCGGATTACATGATCTCGAAAATGATCAAAAACAACCTTCTGGCTCCTCTCGACATGAGCAGGATCCCCAATATCAAAAATATCGGGGAGACCTACCTGAAGCAGTCCGAGGCCTTCGACCCGGGCAACAAGTACTCCGTACCTTACACCTGGGGCACCATCGGCATCCTCTACAACACAAAGATGGTGACGGACCCGGTGGACAGCTGGAAAATCCTCTGGGACAAGAAGTACGATGACAACATCCTCATGCAGGATTCCGTCCGCGACCTCTTCGCAGTCGGTGAATCCCTGCTCGGCTACTCTCTCAATACGACGGACAGAGGAGAACTTGAGAAGGTCAGGGATCTTCTCATCGAGCAAAAACCGATCGTCCAGGCTTATGTGGTCGACGAGGTCCGCGACAAGATGATCGCAGGAGAATCCGCCATGGGCGTCATCTTCTCCGGAGAGGCGGAGTACACCCGCGAAGAGAATCCCGACCTCGATTATGTCATCCCCAAAGAAGGCACCAACATCTGGATCGACTCCTGGGTGATTCCCGCGGGTTCAAAGCACAAGGACGCCGCCATGGAGTGGATCAATTACATGTGTCGGCCCGACATCGCTGTCAGAAACTTCGAGGAGATCTACTACTCCACGCCCAACACGGCAGCAAGAGAGCTCCTTCCGGACGAGGAGAAATACAATGACGTCCTCTTCCCGGACCTCACAGGCATAAAACTTGAGGCCTACAGCTATCTGGGCCAGGAAGCCGAGGACATGTACTTCGAACTGTGGAAAGAGATAAAATCCGCATAAAAAAGGTTACAGTTCACGGGGCACCCCGGCGCGGAGCACAAAGGCCCTTTTCCGGAGCGCATTCGATTTTCGCCGCCTGCTTTTGCGGCGAAAATTACTAAGT
>OMTP01000147.1 GCA_900313955.1 uncultured Lachnospiraceae bacterium
TCCTTCACTTAGTCATTTTCGCCGCAAAAGCAGGCGGCGAAAATCGAATGCGCTCCGGAAGGAGGCCTTTGTGCTCCGCGCCGGGGTGCCCCGTGAACAGTAACGTCAGAGAAGCATAAGCGGAGGGGGATCCGGCAGAACTTGCGGGATTTTGTGTTTCGTTGTACAATGTACCAGGAGGACACGGGGACGGTTCTTTTGTCCTCATGAAAAGTGAGGACAAAAGAACCGTCCCCGTGTCCTCCTATTGGAACGAAAGGGAATGGATCGACGATGAAGACGTATGAGGAAGTGAAGAAGGAAATTGCAGACGCGGGCCAGGAGCAGCTGCTCAGGTGGTATGGCGACCTGACGGAGGAGGAGAAGGCATCTCTCCTTGGGCAGATCGAGAGCATCGACACCACCTATCTCAGTGCATTTGCCGCGAGGGGAGAAGAGACGAAAAGAGGCGTCATCTCCCCCATCCGGGCGATGTCGATCGAGGAGAGAAGCAAAAGAGAAGACATCTTCCGCGAAAAGGGCGTGAAGGCCATCCGGGAAGGTCGGCTGGGCCTTGTGCTCCTCGCGGGAGGAATGGGCACGCGCCTCGGCAGCAAAGATCCAAAAGGCATGTATGACATCGGTAAGACCCGCCATGTCTACATCTTTCAGCGGCTCATTGAGAATATTCTGAAAAATATTCACACGACTGGGGCCTTCTCCCACCTCTTCATCATGACCAGCGAAAAAAATGACATCGCGACGAGGGCGTTTTTTAAGGAAAATGGCTGCTTTGGCTACCCTGCTGACTATGTTCATTTCTTCAGGCAGGAAATGGCACCCGTGGTCGACCCGGACGGAGAGATCCTTCTGGCGGACAAGGGCGTCCTCGCGACATCGCCCAACGGAAATGGCGGCTGGTTCACTTCCCTCCTCAAGGCCGGCTATGGCGACCTCATGGAGAAGGAGGGCATCGACTACCTCAACGTCTTTGCTGTCGACAATGTCCTGCAGAACATCGGCGATCCCGTCTTCTTCGGTGCGGTCCTCGACGGCGGCTATCCCTGCGGCTCCAAAGTGGTCCGCAAGAATTCCCGCGACGAGAAGGTCGGCGTCATGTGCCTCGAGGATGGCCGTCCCTCCGTCATCGAATACTTCGAGATGACCGACGCCATGCTCGATGAGAAAAATGAGGCCGGTCTGCCCGCTTACGCTTTCGGGGTCATCCTCAACTACCTTTTTTCCGTCCCCGCTTTGAAGAAAGTGATGGACGAGAAAATGCAGGTGCACTTCGCCAACAAGAAGGTTGCTTATCTTGATGAGAAAGGCACCCATGTCGAGCCGGCCGAGCCCAATGCCTGGAAGTTTGAGTATTTCATTCTCGACCAGGTACACGAACTTACGAGCTGTCTGCCCTACGAAGTCGAGCGCGGCAAAGAGTTCGCCCCCATCAAGAACCTGACAGGCACCGACTCTGTCGAGAGCGCCCGGGCTTTGTGCGAGGAGAATGGGATTGAACTGTGAGCAGGTTCATTTTCAAGAGGAACCATCAGAACCGTCCCTTTTGGTTTCATTTTCATTAAGGAGTTTATTTCATGGAAGAAGATCGAAAACTGGCTCTTCTGATCGACTCGGACAATGTTTCCGCCAAGTACTTAAACGGAATCTTTGACGAGCTCGCTCAGTATGGAACCATCACCTACAGGCGCATTTACGGGGACTTCACGTCTCCTGCCAATGCCCACTGGAGTTCGCTCCTCCTCAAGAAATCCATCACGCCGATTCAGCAGTTCTCCAACACGACCGGGAAAAATGCGACGGATTCCGCACTTATTATCGACGCCATGGATCTTCTCTACAATTCTAATGTCGACGGCTTCTGCATCGTGAGTTCCGACAGCGATTTCACGCGCCTTGCGTCGCGCCTTCGCGAGTCGGGCAAGATTGTCATCGGCATGGGAGAGAAGAAGACACCAGATTCTTTCCGCGCGGCCTGTACTGTCTTCACGGAGCTCGAGAACCTGATCGAGTCGGAGGCAACCATGGCGGCCGGCAAGGAAGCGGTGGCTGAGGACATCATCAACATCATCACGAAGAATGACAACAAGGGGAAGACGACCGGCCCCGGCGAGATCGGCAGCCGACTGCAGAATAAGTACCCGGATTTCGACATCCGCTCCTTCGGCTACAGCCAACTGAGCAAGTTCCTCGAGGACATGGACGGCATCGAGGTCCACAAGGGCAAAAACAATACAATCACCGTCTCCCTCAAGAGCGACGCCAAGGACGACCCAGTCATCTGCGACATCCGCGAGATCGTGCGCGCCCATGGCAAGAAGGGCATTGCCCTGTCGGCTCTGGGTCAGGAGATCCGCAAGAAGCACAAGGGCTTCAATGTCCGCGTCTACGGCTACTCCCAGCTCTACCGCTTCATCGAGTCCATCAATGGGCTCAAGGTCACCGGGATCAACCAGAACCGCCGCGTCTTTCTTGAAAAATAAGAGTGCAGCCAGTCACCAGATGCAGGTGACTGGTTTTTTGTTTCGAAATTGTACAAAGAATTCACAGAATATTCACCTGGAAAATGGAATATACGTTCGCTGATACTTGATGGTTTTTCACAAAAAGCGGGACTGAAATCGATTTCATATAGGACACTTTTACAAACTCTCTTTACTAAAGGAAGTCTAACTCTTTCTCTTTTTTCCTAAGCAGAGGACTTATTTGTGCAATATTTGGTATTTTTTGACGGTATTTTTGTGCAAGATTGACAAACACCGATTTGAGGGTTATAATACGCCGTGAAAGGGTTAGGAAACGGTTCCGCAAAAAAGTGCCAAAGGGGAAGGCACAGGGAATGACTGACCAATTCTTTCAATGGGGAATGTAACAGTAAAGGGTAACTTTTTTCACACATGTGCTACAGGCCATGACAGTAAAGGAGTGATGATTATGGCAGAGTACAAGATCAAGTTAACACAGAATCAGGTAGCAGACTTCGTTCATGCAGCTGAGAAATGCGACGGCAATGTGGACATCGTCTACAACAACCGCTACATCATTGACGGCAAGTCGATCCTCGGGGTTCTGAGCCTCGACCTCACCCGTAATCTTATCGTTCAGACGCAGAAGCGCAACGAGTTTTTCGAGAAGCAGATGCTGAAGTACGCAGTTGCATAAGACACCCTCACGGGAATCAGGGTGAAATAAAGTATATATAGTTTGCGAAAACGCCTCCGGATGGCTGCCGGAGGCGTTTTTTCGTGACGTGGACGGTTTGGCCACGGAGCCACTGGGGCGCCTTACTCCTGCGGGAGGAGCGGGCTGAGCTTCCCCTGGGCCAGGATAGTGAGGCGCGTGGTGGCGCGGGAGATGGCTGTGTAGAGCTGGTGGCGCTTGACTTCTGTGTCCGGGTAGGCGCGGTCGTCGCCGTCCGGAAGGATGACGGAATCGAACTCGAGCCCCTTGGACAGGGCCAGGGTCAGGAGGATGACGCCGGAGGCGGGCAGGCTGTCGCTGGCCCGGATCACTGTGGGACAGTCGGCTCCGAGGCGGGAACGCAGGGAGTCGAGGGCGCTCGACGAATTGACAATGACGGCGGTGAGGCCTTCGCCGGAAGCAAAATCCCGGATGGCCGTCCGCAGGGCGTCCATGTAGGCCGCTTTGTCGTCGAAGCTTCTGATCACGGGCGCAAGGCCTGGGCGCTGGACAGAAGCTGTCTTCATCTGCTCCGCCCGGGGCAGGAGAGTCGTGAAGAGGGCCGTGATCTCAGGCGATGAGCGATAGCTGGTCATAAGAGACAGGGTCCTGACATCGCGGTCCTTTGCCACAAATCCCATGGGACGGCCGGCCTTGGGTGCGGGCCTTCTGAAGAGCTCGCGGATGCGGTCGAAGGAGACCGTGCCCGGCCGGATGGCCTGGTTTTCATCCCCCAGGAAGAGAAAATGCGCCCGGTTGTAATATGTCCTGAGGATCCGCAGCTGCACCTCCGTATAGTCCTGCACCTCATCGATCATGACGTACTGAGCGTGGATGTTCTGGCGTCCTGTCAGGACAAGGTTCAGGTAGAGCTGCTCGGCCTCGGTCAGATAGGCCTTGTCGAGGAGCCTTCTTCCAATCGAAGGGATGTCCAGCCACTTGAAGTCGCCGATGAGGTCAAAAGCCCTGGAAAAATCATTGTCCATGCGGTGGGCATTTTTCCCATTTTCATTCTGCTCATCGGCATCAAGGAAGCCGTCCTCCCTCTTTTCGTCGTCCTCATTTTTCTTATCGTGCATTTTCTGGCGAATCTTGGCTTTCGCCTTGTCCAGGAGCTGGTCCACCATGACATTCATGAGCCGCTTGGTCGTGCCGAGCCTGGTGAGAGACGTGTAGGTGTCGTAGACTTCGTCGCGGGTCAGAACCTTGAAGCCCTTCTGGGAAATGGGCCTCATGTCGTCTCTTGTGAGTGGAAGATTCATAAGGTTTTCGTCGATCCTGTCGAGCGAGCGCGCGTCTGTCTGATCCTGAAACTCCCGGCCGGGCAGACCCAGGGAGCGAGTGAAGTCTGCCCAGGTGATGGTGGTCGGATTCTCCTCGCCCAGATCCGGCAGGACCTCGGAGATGTAGTCCTCGAAGACCGGATTTAAGGTCATGAGGATGACGTTTTGGGGATTCAGAGTCTTTCTCTGGCGGTACATGAGGAAGGCGATTCTCTGCATGAGGACAGATGTCTTGCCCGAGCCCGCGATGCCCTCGACGAGCAGAACCGGGACGTCCGGGTAGCGGATGACGGCGTTCTGCTCCTTCTGGATGGTTGCCGTGATCGATGTCATTTTGTCCGAGCGCCGCCTGGCTAACGCCTTTAAAAGCATGGGATCCTCGATGGCGAGCTGCGTGTCAAAGTAAGCATTCAGAACGTCGCGCGTGATGTCGAACTGGCGGCGGAGTTTGAGTTCGACTTCAATGCGGTCGCCGTTGACCTCGTAGCTTGTCATGCCATTTTCCTGATTGTAGTAGGTCTCCGCGATGGGAGAGCGCCAGTCGATGATGACCGGCTGGTAGTCCTCGTCCGTGAGGGCCGCATTTCCAATATAGTAGTCCTCGGCCTCGTCGTCCTCGGGAAACTGCAGGCGCACGCGGGCGAAGTAGGGCGCGTCCATGAGCTTCAGGATAGCGCTGTACTGGGTGTCAAGGGCGGCGCTCTCGATGTTGTACTGGTCGACGACGCGGTTGACGTTTTCGATCTCGAGGTTGCTCTCGAAGGACTCGGTGTCGTCCGCGTGGCCCAGGCGCAGGTCCTCCGCGATCTCCTCCTTCTCGGCGCTTGCCTTCTCGTAGAGCTCGCTCTTTTCCTTCGCGAGTGCCTTCTTGCGGCCGCTCACATAGGCGTACGTCTCCGTCAGATGGGCCTGCTCCTCTATAAAAATCGGGTCTTTCTTCATATCTTCCATTCTCTACTCCTTAGCGTTTTTCAAGTCAGTCTTTTAATTATACTCTTTTCGACAGGTCAGGGAAAGCGCATGTTATAATGATCTCATGGAAAATGCTAACGCTGCGAAGAAGGACAACTCTATACAGAAAAAAACGCCTGAAGAAAATGTCCCTGTCGTCAGGATTTCGGTGCGCCAGATGGTGGAGTTTCTCCTCAGGGAGGGGGACATCGACGCGAGAATTCCCCAGGGGCGGGATACAGAGGCCATGCTGGCCGGCAGCCGCGTCCACAGGAAGCTGCAGAAGGAGGGCGGAGGGAGCTACAGCGCCGAGGTCAGGATGGTGACGGACAGGGAGTATGACACATTTACTCTTCGCGTCGAGGGAAGGGCCGACGGCATCATCGACGGGGATCCGGTGACCATCGATGAGATCAAGGGCATGTATCTCGACGTTGACCTCCTCGAGGAGCCGATCCCGGTCCATCTGGCCCAGGCCAAGTGCTACGCGGCCATGTACGCAGATGCCCGGGGAGGAGACACCATCAGGGTGCAAATGACCTATGTCAATCTCGACAAGACTTCCCAGATTCATCGCTTTTCTTTTGCCTTCGACGTGGACGAACTCCTGAACTGGTACGACGACCTCCTCGACAGCTACGCCATCTGGGCCCGCTGGCAGGTGGAGCACAGGAAGAGCCGCGACAAGTCCATGAAAGACATGCAGTTTCCATTTCCCTACAGGGAGGGGCAGCGGGACCTCGTGGCGGCGGTCTACCACACCATTGTAAAGAAAGAAGAGCTCTTCCTCATGGCCCCGACAGGGGTGGGCAAGACCATGGCAACCATGTTCCCGGCCATTTTCTCCATGGGGACGGGACTTAGCGAGCGCATTTTCTATATGACAGCGAAAAATGCGACTCTGGAGGCGGGGGCCGGTGCGGTGCGCATTTTAAAAGAAAAAGGGCTCGACATCCGGGCGGTCCGCATCACGGCCAAGGAGAAGATCTGCCCTGAGGGAATGGTTCAGTGCACGCCCGACGTCTGCCCCCGCGCCAGGGGCCACTACGACCGCGTCAACGACGCCCTCTACGGGCTCATCTGCGATCATGATCTCATAGGCCGGGATGAGATTCTTTCGGCGGCTTCGGCGGCAAAGGTCTGTCCCTTCCTCCTCGAGCTCGATGCGGCCGCATGGTGCGATGTCATCCTCTGCGACTACAATTACGTCTTCGATCCGACCGCCCGGCTCAGCCGCTTCATGAGCGGCGCCAGGTCCGACACGGTCTTCCTGATCGACGAGGCCCACAACCTGGTCGAGCGCGGCCGTGAGATGTACAGCGCATCACTCACAAAGGAAAATGTTCTGGCTGCCAAACGTCTGGCCAGGGGGCATAAGCGCCTTGAGAATGCCCTGGAGAAGCTCAATGACCTTCTCCTCAAAATGAGGCATGAGGTGGAAGATGACCGCTATCTTGTCGTGCAGGGGATGCCGGGATCGGCAGAAACAGATGGGAAAGAGGAGAAACGGCACATTCTCAAGGGATATTTCGACAGGCTTACGATCGCTGTTCTCCGCGCCTACGAGGAGATGCAGAATCTCTACCGCGAGTCGGACGACGGGGCTCTGAAGGAGAAGCTCCTGGATTTCTACTTTGAGCTGGGCAGCTTCATGAAGTGCATGGAGGTCCTTGATGAGAACAGTGTGGTCTACGTCGAAAATGCGGAGACGGGAAGTGGGAGGGAAGTCAAAAAGACTTTTGTGCTGCACCTCTTCTGCGTGACTCCGGCCCGCTTTCTCACAGAGTGCATCGACATGGGGAGATCTGCCATTTTCTTCTCGGCAACTATGCTGCCGATCAACTACTATAAAGAAATGCTTTCTAGCCGGGAGAACCCATGGGCGATTTACGCGAAAAGCCCATTTTCCACGAAAAAGCGAAAGCTCATGATCGGAGCGGACGTCAGCACCCGCTACAAAAGGCGCGGAACGGATATGTACAGGCGGATCGCCCGATATCTGGCCATCACGGCGGGGGCGAAACGGGGCAACTACATCGCCTTCTTCCCGTCCTACAGGATGCTGCGGGATGTCTTCGCCGTCTACCGGGAAGAATTCGATACGCCCGCTGTTGACTGGGTCGTGCAGAGCTCGGCCATGGGGGATGTGGACCGGGAGATCTTCCTCGAGAATTTCTACGAGAATCTCGAGCGGTCTCTTATCGCATTTGCAGTCATGGGAGGCGTCTTCTCCGAGGGAATCGACCTCATCGGCGACCGCCTGGTCGGGGCCATCATCGTCGGCACAGGCCTGCCTTCTGTTTCGCCGCGCCAGGACATCTTACGCGAGTACTACACAAAGAAGGGGCGCGATGGCTTCAACTACGCCTACACCTACCCCGGCATGAACAAAGTCGAGCAGGCTGCCGGCCGCGTCATCCGCACAGAGGCCGACACTGGCGTCATCCTCCTTCTCGACGACCGCTTCCTCGACCGCAATACTCAGGCCCTCTTCCCCCGCGAGTGGGCCGACCGAGAAGTATGCACTCTTCAAAATGTGGGCTCGCAGCTTCGTGCGTTTTGGGATACAATAGACACATGAGCCATTGGGGCATCACTGGGGACGATTCTGGCGGCGCACGCCAGGGCGAGCTGTAAGAAGCGTCCCCCGTGGCGCAAAAAAATCATGGAGGTTTATCTATGGCACAGATCATTTTGAAAAAAGGGGAGGGCCGGCTCCTCAAGTCCGGCGGCGCGTGGGTCTTCGACAATGAGATCGCGCGTGTGGAAGGCAGCTTTATCAACGGCTCCATCGTCGATGTTCTCGACTACGACGGCTTTTTCCTCGGCTGCGGCTACATCAATGAAAAATCAAAGATCCGCGTCCGTATCCTTACCCGGAGCAAAGACGAGGAGATCGATGCGGATTTCTTCCGCCGCCGCCTGCGCGCGGCCTGGGAGTACAGGAAGAAAGTTGTCGACACGTCGTCCTGCCGCCTTGTCTTTGGCGAGGCCGATTTCCTGCCCGGCATCACCATAGACAAGTATGAGGATGTCCTCGTCGTCGAGTCTCTGACCCTGGGCATTGACCGCTACAAACATGAGATCGTGGATATTTTGAAGGAGGTCCTTGCGGCGGACGGCATCACCATCCGCGGCGTCTTTGAGCGCAGCGACGCCAGAGAGCGCACCAGAGAAGGGCTTGACCGCATCAAGGGCTTTTTGGGCGAGCCCTTTGACACCAATGTCGAGATCGTCGAGAACGGCGTCCACTACACGGTCGACGTGAAGGACGGCCAGAAGACGGGCTTCTTCCTCGACCAGAAGTACAACCGTCTTGCCATCCAGCCCCTCGCCCGGGGGGCCGATGTCCTCGACTGCTTCACGCATACCGGTTCCTTTGGCCTCAATGCCGCCCGCGGAGGCGCAAAGCATGTGACGCTTGTCGACGCCTCGTCGTCCGCCATCGAGATGGCCAAAAAGAATGCCGCCATGAATGGTTTTGAAAATGTCGACTTCCTTGTCGCGGACGTGTTGGAGCTCCTTCCCCAATACGTCGCGGAGGGCCGCCAGTACGACCTGGTCATCCTGGACCCGCCTGCCTTCGCCAAGGCCAAGGCAAATGTGAAAAATGCGACCAAAGGATACCGCGAGATCAACAGGAACGGCATGAGGCTTGTGAAGAAGGGGGGCTTTCTCGCTACCTGCTCCTGCTCGCATTTTATGACCCGCGAGCTCTTCGAGCAGATGCTTGCCAATGCCGCCCGTGACGCCCATGTCCACATCCGCCAGGTCGAAGCCCGTGCCCAGGCCCCCGACCACCCCATTCTGTGGACTGCCCAGGAGAGCTATTATTTAAAATTTTACATCCTGCAGATTGTCTGAGCCGTTCGCCGGCTCCTGATCTCCCCCGGGAGCTGTGATGAATTGGGCAGTCGGGGGAGAAATATTCCTGTGGATTCGGTCGCCTCCCCCGCCCCGGGCATTTTTATGAGTCCTCGGGGGAGGCAGACGGTC
Source organism: uncultured Lachnospiraceae bacterium (assembly GCA_900313955.1). Taxonomy (GTDB): domain Bacteria; phylum Bacillota; class Clostridia; order Lachnospirales; family Lachnospiraceae; genus Chordicoccus. The sequence continues at coordinate 9,408 of OMTP01000147.1, forward strand.
CGGAATATTTTCCCATTCCCCCGACACCTGCGATTTATGGTTTGTCGAGGGAAGCGGTCGGTAGACAACGTTCTCACTATAGACATGTCTCCTTCGAAATCAATAGACATAAGAAAAGAAAACGAATATTAAACTGAGTAATCTGAAAAATATCAGAAAAATAGAATGGATGGGTCATAAAGAAAAACGTTTCATATGAAAAATAAACCCAAGGTTTCACAGATTATTCACAACTTGTTCACAACCGTTAGGTATGATTATCCTTGTGCTTAAAGAGCACACACTTTTTCATACGTTAGTGCAACAGCTAACATCCCTAATGGCTCCCGGTAACCTCTCATTTGCCGGGAGCTCTTTTGTTTGCTATTTGTCTGTTCGAATATATATCCTTGCAAAAATTGAACAAAACGAGTAAACTGTAAAAAGATTTTCTCAGAAATATTGTCGAAATTGTTGGGGAGGTAATGAGTATGGCCTGGTATGACGAGGCAGTTTTTTATCACATCTATCCGCTGGGGCTCCTGGGAGCACCTGAGAAAAATGACTACGGCGAGCCGGTCCACCGATTGAAAGAACTGGTTCCGTGGATCGACCACATGGAGGCCATCGGCTGCGATGCCCTCTATATCGGCCCGCTCTTCCAGTCGGGCAGCCACGGCTACGACACGACTGACTACAAGACGGTCGACAGTCGTCTGGGCGACAATGAAGATCTGAAGGAACTCGTGAAGTACTGCCACGACAAGGGCATGCACGTGATCCTCGACGGCGTCTTCAACCACGTCGGCCGCGACTTCTTCGCCTTTCAGGATCTGAAAGCCAACCGCGAGGGATCCCGCTATAAGGACTGGTTTTTAAATGTCAATTTCTGGAACAACAACGAGTACAACGACGGTTTCTCCTACGACAACTGGGGCGGCTACAACCTGCTCGTGAAGCTGAACCAGAGGAATCCGGAGGTCCAGAACTACATCTGCGACGTCATCCGCTACTGGGTCAGCGAGTTCGATATCGACGGTCTCCGTCTCGACGCGGCCGACGTTCTCGATTTTGACTTCATGCATGTTCTGCGCAGCTGTGCGAATAGCGTCAAGCCCGACTTCTGGCTCATGGGTGAGGTCATCCACGGCGAGTACATCCGCTGGGTCAACAATGACCACCTGCACGCCGTGACTGACTACGAGCTCCACAAAGCCTTCTGGTCAGCCCACAATTCCCACAACTATTTCGAGATCGCCCACACCGTGCGCCGTCTCTACCAGATGGGAGGCAATCAGCCACTCGGACTTCGCAAGTATAACTTTGTCGACAACCACGACGTCAACCGCATCATGTCCAAGATCACGAACAAGGCGCATTTTACGCCCATCCACATCCTCATGTACACCCTGCCCGGCGTGCCGTCCATTTACTACGGTTCTGAGTTTGGCATCGAGGGTGAGAAGACACGGACCTCTGATGCACCGATCCGTCCGGCTCTCAATATTGAGGACTATAAGGATGCCGTCACAACGAATCCCTGCACGGAGCTTGTTTCCAAGCTGGGCAAGATCCGCCAGACAAAGAAGACCCTGTCCTACGGCGGCTACACGGAGGTCCTTCTGACCAACCGCCAGTACGCCTTCAGCCGCGACTTCGACACGGAGAAGATTCTCGTCGCTGTCAACAACGATGACAATGACTTCGGCTGTGATCTCCCTGCGGGAAATGTCCCCTCCTATGTGGGCGCTCTCTCCGGTGAGGTTTTCCCTGTGGAAAATGGCCGTATCCACGTGACGATTCACGCCAACTCCGGAGACATTTATCTGCCCGAGGGAGGCGAGGATGTTGATTTCGAGCCTGTCCTTCATCCGGTCGTCGAAGAAGATTTTGAAGAGGAGACCGCATCAAAGGAGCAGGAGACAGAAGGCCCGGCTTCTGCAGAGGCAGAGGAGAAGACACCTGAAGAGAAGCGGGAGGCGCGCACTCTGAAGAAGGCCGGCATCCCAGAGCATGCACCCAGGGACAAGTCCTACGATGAGATGACCGTCCCCGAGCTTCAGGCCGCTATCCTCGACAAAATGCGCAAAAACGGCCCCATCACCGAGCAGATGATGAAGGACGTCATGGACAATGTCTACCACGATTCCCTCATCAACTGGGTCAGGAGCTTCCGCTAAAGCCTGCCCCCTGCCTTCTTGGTGTTGTCAAAAATGGAAAAATATGGTATCATTTTCTCAAAATTCATGAGAAATATGAAAAAACATGCACAGATAGGTGTGTGGTAGAAAGGAGGAGTCTCAAATGGAATATTCACTTGGACTCTATGAGAAGGCGATTCCCTTGGGGCTGGGTTTTTCCAGGATGTTTGAGATCACAAGAAGGGGAGGCTTTGACCGCCTGGAGATTGCGATTGATGAGACGGACTGGAGAATGGGAAGACTTGACTGGGCTCCGGAGAAGCAGAGAGAAGTCGGCATTTTGTCCCGCGCGGAGGGAACGCCGCTTCGCACCATGTGCCTCAGCGCCCTCAGAAAGTATCCGCTCGGCTCCCATGACCCCAAGGTGAGGGAGAAGTCGGTTGAGATCGTCAAGAAGGCGATCGACTTCTGCGTCAACGCGGACATTTCCATCCTGCAGATGTCGGGCTACGACGTCTACTACGAGGAGAGCGACGAGGAGACAAGAAAGTACTTTCTGGAGAACCTGGTCCTCGTGACCGACTACGCTGCCTACAACGGCATCTTCCTTGCTTTTGAGACCATGGAGAAACCGTTCATGGACCAGGTCGAGAAGGCAATGACTTACGTAAAGCTGGTCGACAGCCCTTATCTCAGCGTCTATCCGGATATCGGCAATCTGCAGAACGCTGCCGAGAAGTATGGAACAGACGTTATTGAGGACATGAAGACAGGACATGGCAAGATTGTTGCTCTCCACTTAAAGGAGACAAAGCCCGGCATCTACCAGGGCATGGAACTGGGCGAGAGCGATCATGTTCAGTACGTCAAGTGCATCAAGACAGCCCTCGAGCTGGGCGTCCGCATCTACACGGCCAACTTCTGGTACCAGGAGGGCAAGGACTACAAGAAGGCAATCTTTGAGGCCAACACATTCCTGCGCGACAAGTTCCAGCAGGCCTCCGATGAGTTGGGCCTCACAGTCGACCCAAGTGTCAATCACAGCATCGGTGTCGAGCACGCCGAGGCCAGAAAACGCGTCGAGGAACTCCGTGCCCGCCGCCGCGCCAGGAAAAATTCCTGAACAGTTACATAACATCAAACGGAAAATACCCCTGCCGTTTTTGCGGCAGGGGTATTTTTCAGGAGTAGGTCAGAGCACCTTCCATGCCCGGAGTAGTTAACAATCACGAACAGCGATGGGAAAATTGTCCCCGGCCGGATGGATACCGGCCGGGGACGTATTGAGTTTATCGGATAAGTGTGTGGATAGCAGATTTACTTGACCAGATCGTAGAAGGCGATCTGGTTGATCTCGCGGTTCGTGGAGACAAGAGTGATCCCTCCGTCCTCACGGTCAAAGGGATAGATGTTGGCACTGCCTACGTCATGGGCCAGAATATTGGTCTTGTACTCGCCGTTCTCGTAGTAGAACTCGACCAGATCGCGGCCGCCCTTGCGGGCTCCAATGATGGCTTTCTCCTGGCCGTAGAAGCTGCGGGCCCAGATGGAATGCGAGAACTCCATTTTGAAGGGGCAGTCCCAGACCTTGTCGTAGTCGCCGTCAGCATCTTTTTTGTAAACAGCGATGCTGTCGCCATGGAAAGGAGCGATCGTGATCATTTCATCCTGGCCGTCGCCGTCGAAATCAGCGAGAGCCATATCAGAGGCGGGCTCTGCGGTCAGCTGCTCGACCTTCCAGTCACCGCCCTTAGTGTCGGGAGGAGTGACACGGAAGACACCATTTTCTGTGCCGACGAGAGAGTAGTCACCTTCTTCGGTGTGGATGGTGAAATACCCGTGATTCTTGAGGAGACCGTCCTTGATGCAGGTCATGGGAACCTGATGATCCTCGTTATAATTTTCCAGATCAGACGGAAGTTCGCCGACCCAGATGGCGCCCGGGAATCTCCAGTCGTTCTTATACTTGTGTTTCGACTTGATGGTGCAGCCGATGAGATAGTTGACGCCGCCCCGGGTGACGACCGAGAAACGGTGGCAGAAGGGAAGGTCCTTGATGGTCTGAATGACCCACTTGCCGTCGACGGGACGGACAAGGACGATGTGTGCTTTTGCGCCGTCGTTGGGGGAGTAAAACTCATGGGTTGCCAGGAACCAGCCGTCGGACCCGGGAACCTGGATCATGGACATGGTTCCGCCCGGTGCCTCCCAGATGACATCCTCAGGATTGCCCTTGGTGTCGAAGAGAATGCACTTGTTGACCTTCTCGGCCGCAACAAGGATGTGCTTTTTGCCCTGCCATGTGAGCGGGGCGATCGAATAGCAGCGGTCAAGTTCATATTCTGCCATTAAATTAACTTTCATATTTTTTCTATCCTCCTCAAAAAGATGATGTGTAACTATTGAGCTGAATCTTCCTGAACGGAGCTGACGCAGGTGACCTCAATGCCCTCTTTTTTTATGCTCTCCAGAAAATCTGCGGGGGCCCTGTCGTCCGTAATGAGGTAGGAGATCTCAGACAGACTGCAGCTGGTAAAGCTGCTGTTTTTCCCAAGCTTCGTGTGATCGGCCAGAAGGAAGACATCTTCCGTGGTGCGGCTGACCATGGCGTGGTTGAGGTCAACCTCATTTAAGAGGCAGCTCATCATTCCGTTTTCCAGCGAGAATGCGGCGCAGCCGATGAAGGCATTCTTGGCTGTGACCCGCATAATATTGTTCTTGGCAAATTCTCCTACCAGAGTGCCCTTGACATTGTAGAGCTCGCCGCCGGTCAGAATGACCCGGACGCCGTAGGGTTTCTGGGCGACGACGGCGTTGCCGTTGTTGGTGATGACCGTCACATCTTTTGCCGTGATGTACTTGAGCATCTCGATTGCTGTGGAACTGGTGTTGATGAAAATCGTGTCCCCGTCGCTGACAAAAGATGCTGCCTCACGGGCTATATTTTCTCTGCAGATCATGATATCGCTCATGACCTTTTTGGGTTTTGACTGGCGGATCCTCGCCCCGCCGTAGTATCTCTCGATGATTCTCTGGTCTTCCAGGTACTGGAGGTCGCGACGGACGGTGATCTCCGATACGTTCAGGTGACTTGCTATATCCGGGACGCGGACATCTCCTGTTTTTTCAATGATAGCCAAAAGTTTGGTGCGGCGGTTATCAACGATATCTCTGCTGTTTTTCATAATTTATCCTGTACTCCTCGTCAATGGTGCAAAAAACTATGATAACTACAGCATAACAGAAGTGAAGAAAAAAGGGACCTCTTTTTTATAAAGAAGCCCCTTTATCTTCAGCCGGACGGCGTGCAAAGCTTCTTGGTTATTTCAGCTCGACACCGCAGTTCTCGAGTTTCTCTGTCATCTCCTTGGGAGACATGACGTTCTTCATGCCGATGACCTTGACGCCCTTAGCCTCTGCAGCCTTGAACATGTTGGTGAAGTTCTGCGGGCAGAGAACGATATCGTAGCTCATGGATGTATTCTTGCCCTCGGAGAGAGAGCAGTGATGGGTCTTGCTGACCTTACTGTAGCCCTGCTGTTTGATGACCTTCTCGAGTGTCATAGCCATCATGAGGGATGTTCCGGAACCGTTAGCGCAGCAGCAAAGAATTGAAGCCATTTTTTTATCTCCTTTATATAAGTTTTATGAAAATGTTTTGTCTGCGGAGGACTGGCTCAGCGCAGGCAGGCTATACAGATTGGTTGCGGCACGGCGTGAACCGCGCCGCTTTTTTAGAGAAAATGAGGTAGAAGATTAATACTCTGTGTGGATGCCCTTAGCTTCCTTGTAAGCTTCGTAATCATCGACTTCCTGGAAGTAATGCTCCGGATCCTTTCTGTACTGGAGCTGCGGAACAGCGATGAAAGAGACGTCTGGTCGAGGATATGAATGCGACGAGAACAGGCAACTGGTACCGCTATGTGGGCCGGGAGATGCTGGGCAAGAAGGTGGGGATCCTCGGCTTCGGCAATATCGGCAGAAAGCTGGCCAGGCTCTTCTCCGGCTTTGACGCGGAGATTTATGCCTACGATCCCTTCCTGACGGAAGAGCAGTGCGCGGCAGCGGGAGTGAAGAAGGCTGACCTCGATACGATTTTCACAGAGTGCGATGCCATCAGTATTCACCTCCCCTACACCAAAGAGACGGATCATCTGGTCGATGGAGCACGCCTGGCCCAGATGAAGGATTCAGCAGTGATCGTCTGTACAGCCCGCGGCAAGATCGTCGATGAAGATGCTCTGGCAGAAGCACTGAAGGCTCACAAGATCCTCGGAGCAGGCCTCGATGTCTTTGCAACCGAGCCACTGCCGACGACATCTCCTCTCATCGGCCTGGACAATGTCATCCTGACGCCCCATGTCTCTGCACAGACCAACGAGGCCCTGTGGAACATGTATGCCAAGGCCATTGACGTTGCGGCTGACTTTTTCGAGGGCAAGGATCTGGGAAGAGATCTTCTCAATCCGGACGTCCTGAAGAAATAATCCCATTGTGTTTTGCGCCGGGAACCATCCCCCTTCACTTATCCGGCTGGATGGTTCCCGGCATTTTTCAAATGAGGAAGGAGGAAGAAGATTGCATTACTTTTTAGGCTTGGATAACGGAGGCACCGCCACCAAGGCGGCCCTGTTTGATCAGAATGGCAGAGAGATCGGTACCTGCAACGCCGAGACGCAGTCGATCACGCCGAGGCCCGGCTTTGTGGAGCGGGACATGGAGGAGATGTGGTACGCCAACTGCTCTGTGGTCAAAGGGGTTCTGGTGAAGACGGGTGTTGATCCGAAAGATATTCGGGGCATCGGCGTCTCCGGGCACGGCAAAGGACTCTATCTCTGGGGAAAGGATAATCGCCCGAATGGACATGGCATTATCTCTACGGACAACCGGGCATGGAGATATTCGGAGCAATGGAAGAAGGACGGGACGGAGGACCGGGCCTTTAAGCTGTCCTGTCAGCATGTCATGGCCTGCCAGCCGGTTGCCCTTCTGGCCTGGTTGAAAAAGGAAGAACCTGAGCGCTATGCCAATATTCAATCTATTTTTGAGTGCAAAGACTATATCCGCTATCGGCTGACAAATGAGGCCAGAGCAGAGGTGACAGATTACTCCGGCTCCGGACTTATGAACCTGAAGACAGGAACATTTGACCCGGAGCTGCTGAAAATTTTCGGCATTGAAGAAGTGGAGAGCGCCCTCCCTCCCCTGGTTGGCGCGACGGAGGTCGCCGGCTATGTGACAGAGGAAGCAGCGGAAGAAACCGGGCTTGCCTGTGGAACACCTGTCATCGGAGGCATGTTCGATATTAATGCCTGCGCCATTGGATCCGGGGTTACGGATCCCGACAAGATCTGCATGATTGCCGGCACCTGGTCCATCAATGAGTATATCCGTACGACACCTGTTCTCGATGGTAAAGTACAGATGAATTCCCTCTTTGCTCTTCCGGGTTACTACCTGATCGAGGAGAGCTCACCGACTTCCGCCGGCAACTTTGAGTGGTTTATCCGGGAACTTCTGCCTGAAGCAAAGCGTGATGTGAAGGCGAAGATGCAGGGAACCAGCATTTATGATGTTGTCGACAACTGGGTTGAACAGATACCCCCCACCGAGTTTGTGCCCATTTTCCTTCCCTTCCTCATGGCTTCTAACGTTCACCCCAATGCGAGGGGGACGTTTGTTGGACTCAACGTGAGCCATACGCGCAGACACATGGCGCGCAGTATATTCGAGGGGATTACATTTTGCCACCGCTATCATTTTGAAAAACTCATGGCTACGCGGGAGACGGCCCCACATGTGATTCGCCTCTCCGGCGGAGCTGCGAAAGCGGATGTGTGGGCGCAGATGTTCGCCGATGTTCTTGGGTATTCGGTGGAGACGGTCGCAGCCAATGAGGTCGGCGCTCTGGGCATCGCCGTCGGCTGTGCCGTTGCGACGGGAGAGTATGCGGACCTCGACGAGGCTGTCGCAAAGATGACCGGCGTGTCGAAACGGTTTGAACCCAATCCCGCCGTCAAGGACATCTACGACAGAAAATATGCCCTCTACGTCAAAACGGTCGAGTGCCTGGATCCACTCTGGGACGATATGCAGGCCCTGGTGGATGGAAAATAAACACGGATGCGTCTGGATATTTATGTTCACGATGTATCTCTGAGCGAGGCAAAAAGATCATCCTCCGGAGAGCATTCGATTTTCGCCGTCCACTTTTGGGGCGAAAATTACCAAACGAAAGAGGATGATCTTTTTGGGCAGCGACACAGTGCCCCGCCCGCGAATCAGTAACCCGGATGTTACAGTTCACGGGTGGGTCACAATGTCGCTCCACAAAAAGACCTTCCATCCGGACTTAGTAAATTTGCGCGCAAAAGCG
>OMTP01000200.1 GCA_900313955.1 uncultured Lachnospiraceae bacterium
AGGCGGCGAAAATCGAATGCGCTCCGGAAGAAGGCCTTTGTGCTCCGCGCCGGGCTGCCCCGTGAACTGTAACCCAATAACTGTAAAATTGTGAGAAATCACTCTATTTTACCCGCAAATTTCGAGCGGATTGTGGTAAAATGGGCTTTGATACGAGGTATGTTTTGCAGGAGGCGAGCTAGCTTATGAGGCATAAAGACGTTAAGGTTAAGGACATTGCAGACAGACTGGGGATCTCGCAGAGCACAGTTTCCAAGGCGCTTCACAACGCGTCGGACATCAGCGACTACAGGAGACGTCAGATCCTCGATACCGCTGTGGAAATGGGCTACGTGGTCAGGAGTTCTCAGAAAGAAAAGAACCGAAAACTGGCAGTCCTCCTGCGTGAAATTTCGTATGAAAATGAAAATGACCCTGGCTTTGAGCTTGTCAGGGGCTTTCAGCAGGCGGCTCTCAGAGACGTCTGGGGCATGGAGACTCTGAACATAACTCCGGAGGATGAGACAAAAGAGAGATACGACAGCTATCTTATTTCCCATGGCTATCTGGGGGGCTTCATGGTGGGATTCACCGAGAAGGATCCCTGGTACAGAGAACTCATGGACGCAGTGACACCGGCGGTCCTTCTCGATAGCTATCTGGTCAGGAACAACGTGTGCGAAGTCTGCACCGACACCGGCGAGGCTGTCAGAGACGCCATGGACTATCTGGTCGGGCTGGGCCACAGGAGGATTGCCTTCTGGAACGGGCCGATCGACCTGCACATCTCCCAGACCAGAGAAGATGCCTTTCTGCAGTCCGTCCTTGGCCTCAATCTGAACGCGGGCGAATGCCCGATCATCCATTCAGACATCAGGGACGCCGATCCCGACTATCTGGGGCAGCTCATCACAAGCATTTTGCACTCTGGGACGACAGCCATCTTCTGCCACAACGACGAGACAGCCCTCTATCTGCTGGATGCATTTTCAGAAAAAGGAATCAAAGTTCCCGGGGACATCAGCATCATGGGCTTCGACGACATCTTCGAGGCGAAAAACAGCCATCCGCCGCTCACGACTATGCGTCAGGACCGCAACCTCCTGGGTCAGGCGGCCTTCTTTGCCCTCACATCTCTCATTTCCGGCATCCGGCTCAACCGCTCCACCGTCCGTGCGGAACTTATGGTCCGCGGCACCACCGGCCCGGTCTGAATGGTTACATAAAAAATTCCTTGACACACCCGGACGCGTGTGATATGATACTCATCGCATCAAGCCGAAGACAGCAGGTGTCCGTACAAACGGGCGTAAGCATCGCCGCCTGCCGAGGAGTTGATTCTTAATTCTTTAAGATCATGACGCCCTGTGCCTTCGCGCACAGGGCTTTTCTTATTCGGTCTTCATGCCTCACACATTAACATTGGATGAGCACAGCTCATCCGGCAAAAATGGAGGAATTGAGTTCATGGCAAAAGTAGAACTGAAAGCACCGATCGTCGAAGAGATCTCTCAGGCAATCGATGGTGCACAGTCTGCAGTCGTTGTTCAGTACCTCGGCCTTACTGTTGAGCAGGATACAGCTCTTCGTAAGGAGCTTCGTGAAGCAGGCGTCACATACAAGGTGTACAAGAACACCATGATGAAGCGCGCTTTCGAGGGAACACCGTATGCTGATCTCGATGAGCACCTCAATGGAGCAAACGCTCTCGCAGTCTCCAAGGAAGATCCGATCGCTCCGATCAGAGTCCTTGCAAAGTATGCAAAGCAGTACGATTGCTTCAATATGGTAGGCGGCATCGTCGAGGGCAAGTACGCAGACACAGCAGCACTTGCATCCTATGCAGACATCCCGACAAGAGAAGTTCTTCTCGGAAGACTTCTTGGATCCATCCAGTCCCCGATCACAAACTTCGCTCGCGTCATCAAGCAGATCGCAGAGAAGGACGGCGAGGCTGCTCCTGCAGCAGAAGCTGCACCGGAGGCATAAGAATCATTTTTTTGTGAAAATGAATTCTTATTGAAAAAATGAAAACAAACACCGCACCGGACATTTTCCATAAACATTAAGTAGCAATCCGGGCGGACCATTACCCTTACATGGAGGATATTGAAAATGGCTAAGTTATCTACACAGGAATTTATCGACGCTATCAAGGAGCTCTCCGTCACAGAGCTTAACGACCTCGTAAAGGCTTGCGAGGAGGAGTTCGGTGTCTCCGCAGCAGCTGGTGTTGTTGTTGCAGGCCCGGCAGCAGGCGCTGCTCCGGCAGAGGAGAAGACAGAGTTTGACGTCGAGCTCACAGAGATCGGTGCAAACAAGATCAAGGTCATCAAGGTTGTCCGTGAAGCAACAGGCCTTGGCCTCAAGGAAGCTAAGGAAGCTGTCGAGGCAGCTCCGAAGGTCATCAAGGAAGCTCTTGCAAAGGAAGAGGCTGAGGAGCTCAAGAAGAAGCTCGAGGAAGTCGGTGCTAAGGTCACTCTCAAATAATAGAGTCCTGAACTTAAATTCTTCGAAGACCGTCACAGACGTGGCGGTCTTCTTTTTGCGTCGGAAGGATGGGGACAAAAGAACCATACTTGTGACCACACCCGCACCGCACTAGTGGAGCAAGCTGACAGGAACCACAAGATGTGGATTTGTCAAGAGAAATTTTAGAAAAATAAGAAAAATCCTTTGACAGCGCATTTTCATTATGGTATTCTTGAAAATGCACTATTGTCGAGGGCTGTGTCTTTTTGCGCCCAAAAATCGGGAGCGAAAATGGAAAATGCATTTTCCACACAGACTCATACATTTTCAAAGAAAAAACGGGGTGAAACGTCGAATGGAGAAAAACAGAATTCGTCCGATTAAATCTGGGAATTCAGTTCGCATGACCTACCAGAGACAGAATGAAGTTCTTCCGATCCCGAACTTAATCGCGGTTCAGAAGGACTCCTACGACTGGTTTATTAATGAAGGCCTGCAGGAGATCTTTGATGATATCTCACCGATTGAGGATTTCAACAATAAGCTCTCGCTTGAGTTCGTAGATTACAAGCTTTGCAAGGATGAAACCAAGTACTCAATCGAAGAATGCAAAAACCGCGACGCAAACTATGCGGCGCCTCTGAAAGTCACCGTCCGTCTTCATAATAAAGAAAACGGAGAGATCAAGGAACATGAGATCTTCATGGGCGACCTGCCTCTCATGACCGACAACGGAACTTTCATTATCAACGGCGCAGAGCGAGTCATCGTCTCACAGCTTGTTCGTTCCCCCGGCATTTACTATGGAATTGCCCACGACAAGATCGGCAAGACACTCTATTCCTGCCAGGTTATCCCCAGCCGTGGTGCATGGCTCGAGTACGAGACGGACAGTAACGACGTCTTCTACGTCCGCGTCGACCGCACCCGCAAGGTACCGATCACCGTTCTCATCCGCGCCCTCGGCATCGGCAAGAACGAAGAGATCATCGAGATGTTCGGCGACGAGCCCAAGATCGAAGGATCTTTCACAAAAGATACAGCGACATCCTACGAAGAGGGCCTTCTTGAACTCTACAAGAAGATCCGTCCGGGCGAGCCGCTGGCCGTCGACTCCGCAAAGCAGCTCATCGAGGGCATGTTCTTCGATCCGCGCCGCTACGATCTTGCCAAAGTTGGCCGCTATAAATTTAATAAGAAGCTTCTTCTGAGAAACAGAATCGCAGGTCATGTTCTGGCTGAGGACGTCGTCGACGTCTCCACTGGCGAGATTCTGGCTGAGGCAGGCACAGAAGTGTCCATGGAGCTGGCAGATCAGATCCAGAACGCCGCCATTCCTTTCGTCTGGATCTCCGTCGAGGAAATGGACCACCCGATCAAAGTCCTCTCCTCCATGGTCGTCGACATCGACAGCTGGTGCGAGCTCACCGAGGAGCAGAAGAAGAAAGCCGGCGTGACAGAGCTTGTCTACTACCCGGTCTTAAAGGAGATCCTGAATGAGGGTCTCACAGGCGACGACCTCATGTACGCCGTCAAGAGAAGAATCCACGAGCTCATCCCCAAGCACATTACGCGCGAGGATATCTTCGCCTCCATCAACTACAACATGCACCTGGAGTACGGCATCGGCACCGATGACGACATCGACCACCTGGGCAACAGACGTATCCGCGCCGTCGGAGAGCTTCTGCAGAACCAGTTCAGAATTGGTCTGTCTCGTCTGGAGAGAGTCGTCCGCGAGAGAATGCAGACACAGGATCTGGATACCATTTCCCCGCAGTCTCTCATCAACATCAAGCCGGTGACGGCAGCCATCAAGGAGTTCTTCGGATCCTCCCAGCTGTCCCAGTTCATGGATCAGAACAACCCCCTGTCCGAGATCACCCACAAGAGACGTCTGTCCGCCCTTGGACCAGGAGGTCTCTCCCGTGACCGCGCCGGATTCGAGGTCCGTGATATTCACTACACCCACTACGGCCGCATGTGCCCGGTAGAGACGCCTGAAGGACCGAACATCGGTCTCATCAACTCTCTGGCATGCTACGCCCGCATCAACCAGTACGGTTTCGTCGAGGCACCGTACCGCGAGATCGATAAATCCGATCCTAAGAATCCGCGCGTCACAGGCACCATCCGCTACATGACCGCCGACGAAGAGGATAACTACTACGTCGCCCAGGCTTCCGAGCCGCTCGACGCAGAGGGCCACTTTATCAACCAGAACGTCTCCGGACGTTACAGAGAGAAGACCCAGGCGTGGGATAAGACCCGCTTCAGCTACATGGACGTCTCCCCGAAGATGGTCTTCTCCGTCGCTACATCTCTGGTCCCCTTCCTGCAGAACGACGATGCGAACCGCGCTCTCATGGGATCCAACATGCAGCGTCAGGCTGTGCCGCTCCTCACAACCCAGGCTCCTTTCGTCGGAACCGGTATGGAGGCCAAGGCGGCCTACGACTCCGGTGACTCTGTCATCGCGAGAAAGTCTGGTATTGTCTCCTCCGTCACATCCACCGATATCCGCATCACAGGGGATGACGGCGAAGTGGAGAACTACCATCTGATCAAGTACATGCGCTCCAACCAGAGCAACTGCTACAATCAGAAGCCAATCGTAAACAAGGGTCAGCACGTCGATGCAGGCCAGGTTATCGCCGACGGTCCTTCGACAAGTAACGGTGAGCTCTCCCTCGGTAAGAACCCGCTCATCGGCTTCATCGAGTGGGAGGGCTACAACTACGAGGACGCCGTTCTCCTCTCTGAGAAACTGGTCAGGGACGATGTCTTCACATCCGTCCACCTTGAGGAGTACGAGTGCGAGTCCCGTGACACAAAGCTGGGACCGGAAGAGATTACCCGCGACGTTCCCGGCGTCGGTGAAGAAGCCTTAAAGGATCTCGACGACCGCGGCATCATCCGCATCGGCGCAGAGGTCCGCGCCGGAGATATCCTTGTCGGCAAGGTCACGCCCAAGGGCGAGACAGAGCTGACAGCAGAGGAGAGACTCCTCCGCGCCATTTTCGGTGAGAAAGAAAGAGAAGTCCGTGACACCTCCCTCAAGGTGCCTCACGGTGAATATGGAATCATTGTGGACGCCAAAGTCTTCAGCCGTGAGAACGGCGACGAGCTCCCGCCGGGAGTCAACGAGTCCGTCCGCATTTACATCGCGCAGAAGAGAAAGATCTCCGTCGGCGACAAGATGGCCGGACGTCACGGCAACAAGGGTGTCGTCTCCAGAATTCTTCCGGTTGAGGATATGCCCTTCCTTCCGAACGGTCGTCCGCTCGACATCTGCCTCAATCCTCTGGGCGTGCCGTCCCGAATGAATATCGGACAGGTCCTCGAGCTCCATCTGTCGCTGGCAGCTGGTGTTCTGGGCATGAACCTGGCGACCCCGATCTTCGACGGCGCCAAGGAGCAGGATATCGGCGATACCCTGGAGATGGCCAACGACTACGTCAATACAAGCTGGGAGGAGTTCACAGACAAGTACAAGGATGTTCTCGATCCGGAGGTCTATGACTATCTGGGCAGCCATCTGGAGCACAGAGAGCTCTGGAAGGGTGTCCCGATCACCCGCGACGGCAAGGTCCAGCTCCGCGACGGCCGTACCGGCGAGTACTTCGACGGCAAGACATCCATCGGTCACATGCACTACCTGAAGCTCCATCATCTGGTCGACGACAAGATCCACGCCCGCTCGACGGGTCCGTACTCTCTTGTCACGCAGCAGCCTCTCGGCGGTAAAGCCCAGTTCGGCGGCCAGCGATTCGGAGAGATGGAAGTCTGGGCCCTCGAGGCTTACGGCGCATCCTACACGCTGCAGGAGATCCTGACCATGAAGTCCGACGATGTCGTCGGCCGTGTCAAAACCTACGAGGCCATCATCAAGGGAGAAAATATCCCTGCACCGGGCATTCCGGAGTCCTTCAAGGTCCTCTTAAAGGAGCTCCAGTCCCTGGGTCTCGATGTGCGCACGCTGGATGAAAACGGAGAAGAAGTCCATCTCAAGGAGTCCGTCGACTACGGTGAGACCGACTTCCGCTCCATCATCGAGGGCGACCGCAGAAATAATCGTCGCGGCGAGGGTGAGGACTTTGCAAAGCACGGCTTCACCGAGCAGCACTTCGATGATACAACCCATGAACTCGTTGACGATGAAGATCTCTTAAGTGACTCTTACGTCTCCGATGAGGACGAAGACAGCACGTTCCTCGATGTGGACAGCGTCTCCTCGGAAGACGATGATCTCTTATCCTGATTAGGAGGGAAATATGGCAGAAATTACGACAACAAAGCCAGAAGAGAAGAGAACCAATACCTTTGATGCCATCAAGATTGGTCTCGCCTCTCCGGATGTCATCCGCGAGTGGTCCCACGGCGAGGTCAAAAAGCCCGAGACAATCAACTACAGAACCTTAAAGCCGGAGAAAGACGGCCTCTTCTGTGAGAGAATCTTCGGACCGACCAAGGACTGGGAGTGCCACTGCGGCAAGTATAAGAAGATCCGCTATAAGGGCGTCGTCTGCGACCGCTGCGGCGTCGAGGTCACCAAGTCCTCCGTCCGCCGTGAGCGCATGGGCCACATTGAGCTCGCAGCTCCGGTCTCCCATATCTGGTATTTCAAGGGCATCCCGTCCAGAATGGGTCTTATCCTGGACATGTCCCCGAGAACCCTCGAGAAGGTTCTCTACTTTGCAAGCTATATCGTACTCGACCCGGCCGATGCAGCGCCCAACCTCGAGAAGAAGCAGGTGCTCTCCGAGCGCGAGTACCAGGAGGCCCGTGAGACCTACGGACCCAACTTCCGCGTCGGCATGGGTGCCGAGGCCATCCAGGAGCTCTTAAAGGAGATCGACCTCGAGACAGAGTCCACCGTTCTCACCAAAGAGCTGAAGGAGTCCTCCGGCCAGAAGCGGGCCAGAATCGTCAAGCGTCTCGAAGTCGTCGAGGCCTTCCGCGAGTCCGGCAACCGCCCGGAGTGGATGATCATGAACGTCATCCCGGTCATCCCGCCAGACCTTCGTCCTATGGTCCAGCTGGACGGCGGCCGCTTTGCGACATCCGACCTCAACGACCTCTACAGAAGAATCATCAACAGAAACAACCGCCTGAAGAGACTCCTCGACCTCGGTGCACCGGAGATCATCATCCGCAACGAGAAGAGAATGCTTCAGGAGGCTGTCGACGCCCTGATCGACAACGGCCGCCGCGGCCGTCCAGTCACAGGCCCGGGCAACCGCGCCCTCAAGTCTCTGTCCGACATGCTGAAGGGCAAGTCCGGCCGTTTCCGCCAGAACCTTCTCGGCAAGCGTGTCGACTACTCCGGCCGTTCCGTTATCGTCGTCGGACCGGAGCTCAAGATCTATCAGTGCGGCGTCCCCAAGGAAATGGCCATCGAGCTCTTCAAGCCATTCGTCATGAAGGAGCTGGTCTCCCGTGACCTGGCTCACAACATCAAGTCCGCCAAGAAAATGGTTGAGCGCCTCGAGCCGGGCGTCTGGGATGTTCTCGAGGACGTCATCAAGGATCACCCGGTCATGCTCAACCGCGCTCCGACGCTCCACCGTCTCGGCATCCAGGCCTTCGAGCCGATCCTCGTCGAGGGCAAGGCCATCAAGCTCCATCCGCTGTCCTGTATGGCCTTCAACGCCGACTTCGACGGCGACCAGATGGCGATCCATCTTCCGCTGACCGTTGAGGCGCAGGCAGAGTGCCGCTTCATGCTTCTGTCTCCGAACAACCTGCTGAAGCCGTCCGACGGCGGCCCTGTCGCCGTTCCTTCTCAGGATATGGTCCTCGGTATGTACTACCTGACACAGGAGAGACCGGGCGCCAAGGGCGAGGGCAAGTTCTTCGCCAGCGAAAACGAAGCTATCATGGCTCAGGCCAACGGCGACATCACCTACCAGACCAAGATCTTTGTCCGCAAGTCCAAAGTCATGCCGGATGGGTCCACTCTGACAGGCACGGTCTCCACAACCTGCGGCCGCATTCTTGTCAATGAGTTCATTCCTCAGGATCTGGGCTTTGTCGACAGATCCGTTCCGGGAAATGAGCTCAAGTATGAGATTGATTTCCTTATGGACAAGAAGATGCTGAAGAAGATGCTCTGGAAGGTCATCAACCTTCACGGCGCTACAGCCATGGCGGAGGTCCTCGACCACGTCAAGGCCATGGGCTACAAGCACTCGACTCTGGCTGCTCTGACCGTATCCGTCTCGGATATGACCGTCCCGCCGGAAAAGCCGCAGCTTCTTGACAAGGCTCAGAAGACCGTCGACAAGATCACAAGAAACTATCGCCGTGGATTTATCACCGACGAAGAGAGATATAAGGAAGTCGTTGAGACCTGGAAGGAGATCGATGCTGTTCTCACCAAGAAGCTTCTCGACGGCCTAGACAAGTACAACAATATCTACATGATGGCTGACTCCGGTGCGCGAGGTTCTGATAAGCAGATCAAGCAGCTGGCCGGCATGCGAGGTCTCATGGCGGATACAACAGGCCATACCATCGAGCTCCCGATCAAGTCCAACTTCCGTGAAGGTCTTGACGTTCTCGAGTATTTCATGTCCGCCCATGGTGCCCGCAAGGGTCTCTCGGATACGGCTCTTCGTACCGCCGACTCCGGTTACCTGACACGCCGAATGGTCGACGTCTCCCAGGAGCTTGTCATCCGCGAGCAGGACTGCTCCATCGGCAGAAAAGAGATCCCGGGCATGTGGGTCCACGCTTTCGTCGATGGCAAGGACGAGATCGAGTCCCTGGAGGAGAGAATCACGGGCCGCTTTGCAGCCGAGACCGTGAGAGACGCCGAGGGCAATATCATCGTCAAGGCCAACCACATGATCACGCCGCGCCGCGCCGCCAATGTCGTGAACCACGGCGTCGATGAGGCCGGCAATCCGGTCAGCAAGGTGAAGATCAGAACCATCCTCACCTGCCGCAGCAAGATCGGCATCTGCGTCAAGTGCTACGGCGCCAACATGGCGACTGGCGAGGCTGTCCAGGTCGGTGAGGCTGTCGGTATCATCGCCGCTCAGTCCATCGGTGAGCCCGGTACCCAGCTGACTATGAGAACCTTCCATACCGGTGGTGTCGCCGGCGGTGATATCACACAGGGTCTTCCTCGAGTCGAGGAGCTTTTTGAGGCCCGCAAGCCTAAGGGTCTTGCCATCATCACGGAGATCCCGGGTACGGTTCAGCTCCTTGAGAACAAGAAGAAGCGCGAGGTCGTTGTGACCGATCCGGACGCGGCAGAGGGAAGCAAGGAGCGTCAGAAGACCTACCTCATTCCTTATGGCTCACGTCTCAAGGTGCAGGACGGTCAGGTGCTCGAGGCCGGCGATGAGATCACGGAAGGTTCCGTCAACCCGCACGATATCATGAAGATTCGCGGCGCCCGCGCCGTCCAGGATTACCTGCTCCGCGAGGTCCAGAAGGTCTACCGTCTGCAGGGCGTTGATATCAACGACAAGCACATCGAGATCATTGTCCGCCAGATGCTGAAGAAGGTCCGCATCGAAAAGCAGGGCGACTCCGAGTTCCTTCCGGGCTCGACGGTCGACTATCTTGACTTCCTTGATGAAAATGAGCGCATCGAGGAGGAAGGCGGCGAGCAGGCGGAAGGCGAGAGAATCGTTCTTGGTATTACCAAGTCCGCTCTTGCAACGGAGTCCTGGCTGTCTGCAGCATCCTTCCAGGAGACCACCAAGGTCCTGACCGACGCAGCCATCAAGGGCAAGGTCGATCCTCTCATCGGTCTCAAGGAAAATGTTATTATCGGTCAGCTCATCCCGGCCGGCACCGGTCTCAAGCGCTACAGAAATGTCAAGCTCGATACCGACGAGCGCATTGCCGAGGAGAAGAAGAAAGCTGCCGAAGCTCCGGTCGAAGAAGAGGCGCCCATGGTTCCGCCTGATGACGAGATCCTCCAGCTCGACGCCGAAGAGCCCGAAGCACCTCAGGAAGATGACAAAGTCGACATCACCTGATTTCTTCCTATAATGTAACTGTTCAGGAGGGCACTTTTGCTTCGAGAAAAACATGTCCTCCTTGGCTCAAAAGAAGGCCTGATCGATGACGAAGGTTCGCTCGCAAGGACAATTCGC
>OMTP01000154.1 GCA_900313955.1 uncultured Lachnospiraceae bacterium
CAGAAGCTGCGAATTTTATCTGCTGTTTTCACCACCATCAATTCGCTGCGTAACAGCTCATCGCTATCGATGAAGTAGAGGCAAATGACGAACTCAGACGCTTTGCCTCCATCTATCAAATCATGGTGAGAAAGGATTATCCGATTGCTCTACTAATGACGGGTCTTCCCAAAAATATTTCCGAACTGCAAAATGACAAAACCCTCACTTTTTTGTTACGCAGCGCACGAATAGAGCTTCCCCTGTTAAATCCCATCACGGTGCAGTACAGCTATAAAAATGTTTTTTCATCTGCCGGGAAGAAAATATCTCTTCCTGTACTTAAACGACTGACGGCACTGACAAGGGGATATTCCTATGCCTTCCAGCTACTTGGATATCTAATCTGGGAAACGGATGCTGATGAAATTAGTAATCATGTTATTGATTCCTGCCTGGAAAAATACAAAGAACTGCTGTACAGAAA
Source organism: uncultured Lachnospiraceae bacterium (assembly GCA_900313955.1). Taxonomy (GTDB): domain Bacteria; phylum Bacillota; class Clostridia; order Lachnospirales; family Lachnospiraceae; genus Chordicoccus. The sequence continues at coordinate 467 of OMTP01000154.1, forward strand.
TGCATATTCCAAGATTTACGAAGAGTTATCCCAGATGGATCGAAAATTTATTCTTGCAATGACCACATTCGACGCAAATGTGGTGCCAATGAAATATATCTCTGATACACTTTCCAGGAAACCCAATTATGTATCAACCTATAAACGAAGGCTGATTGAAAGCGGCGTGATTCGCGCAGAAAGCTATGGCAATGTGGCATTCGCACTCCCACTGTTCAAGGATTATCTGTTGGAATTTCATATGGACTAAACGAACACACCTCTCACCTCGATAAAAATCCCCGAAATCCGCAACAGCGGACATCGGGGATTTGTTATTATTCGAACTCACTAAGCAAAGGGTGATTCTAAACATATTTGAATATATTCTGTGATATGTCGTGATTCCATTTGTGTTCAATTATCCTGCTTATCTGGGTTATCTGAACTTTTGTTATCAAAATATTATCAGTGAATGTTATCAATCAGACTGTTCAGCGAAAGTTCACTCTGAATGTCCCTGCGAATTCGCAACGATCTTCACAAAGTCCGCCGGTGTTACAACGATCGTTCATCTTTTCACTGTTGTACCTACAAGCTCCGGGAGAAACTCCAGGTTCAGTTCCATGCCCATCCCTGCTGCAAGACGCTGCAAAGTACGGATATCAGATTCCACTTTCACTCATAATTCTGACGCAGCTTAGCGAACCTCCCAATGCCTCTTTCCTATAAACGATATGAGATGAAATAATATTTCAGGGAATAAGAAGATCTTCGCGAAGTAGAAAATCTATAATATTACAATGAATGATTCCCTGATTATCCGTCATCATGCCGGGGATGTCAGACCGGATGATGATTCGTTTAAAAAAGTCGTTTGTTAATTTCAATGAATCCATTTCTGTATTTTCTTTAGCAAGGTTTGCCATTTGCCAGGCGGATTGTATATACATACGTTTATCCCCCTGATTGACGGCAAAGTCTATCTCCTTTTGTTTTTTCTGTCCGTTCCGGCGATCTGTTACAACTCCTACATCCACCGCATATCCTCGACGGATCAGTTCCATATAAATGATATTTTCCATCATGTGTCCCGGATCGATCTGCCTGAACTGAAGGCGTGCGTTCCGAAGCCCAATATCCGTATAATAATACTTGTTAGGATATTCGAAATAGGATTTGCCTTTAATATCATATCTCCGCGCTTCATAAATGAGAAAAGCATCGATCATAAAACCGATATATGCGCTGACCGTATTATTGCTGACACTTGCATGTTTGACGCTATTCAGCGCGTTGACGATTTTCGTTGCATTGGTCAGCGAACCGACGGAGGAGCTGAAAAAGTCCAGCATATCATCCAGAATATCCTGTCTCTCAATACCGTTATATTCGATAATGTCTTTGATATAAACTTCCCGAAAAAGCGACTGGAGATAGTCCTGCTTCTGCCGGATGCTGTGAAGGTTCAGCAGATAAGGCATGCCACCGTAGATAAGATATTGTTCAAAATTATCCCGGCGGTCACCGCCCATCGCCTGATTATACTCCGAAAAAGAAAGTGGATATACATGGATCTGCGAAGCCCTTCCTCTGAAAGTCATTTGAAAAGTTGCGCCGTTATTGGCATAACTTTTCAATCTTCTTAAATGGTATATTTTCTTATGCTACTGCTTTAAGAATCTCGACTCGCAGTATTCCTTAATTAGTCCCAGTAACTCTTCAGCTGTCTGAATCTGGACTTCCGCCTCTTTTTTTGTGGCAATATAAAAATCATCGTAATCACTGGCATGTCTAATGTTTTCTGCCTTCGAAATCTTTCTTCCAATATCTCTGGGAAACACGCCTGTACTTACGTAGTCCTTATTAAAATTAGCTATCGCATCTCTATGCCTTTTATAAGAACGACCATCCAACGCATGCACAGCCAGAACCGCATGAAAAATAGCATCGTAAGCTCTGTTATTCGCACCCCTGTATTCTTCTATTTCAATCAGCGCTCTCGCCGCTCTAATATCACCCTGAGCGATCTCCTACCTATAATTGACTAAATCGCGAACGGTACCTTCTTCCTCATGCTGCATCAAATATCTTCACTCCTTCACGATTTACATTTGAGTAAAATGGATATACGTTTACCCATTTTCTAAAATGAGTTTCATTTTTGATAATAGGTCTGATATCCACTTGATTTTCCAAATTAAAATCGTACGTTTCATCACAAACCTGATCCTGATATTCCTTGGCTGCCATATCATCCAAATCAACAAGTATCATGATATCAATATCCGAATCGTTACGAAAGTCTCCACGTGCATAAGAGCCAAATAAAATGACTTCCTGTAAATGCCCACCAAAAATATTTCTTATTTCGGTAATGTAATTCATTAGCAAAATGTGCAATGCCTGCGTCAAATAACCACCTTCTCTCAATTGGTTTGATTGCCTTATATTTAGTATACCATGATATGTCCTATCTTGCTTCGTCCTTTTACTGCACTTTGAAGGGATTCTTGCTTTTCTTGTTACAGTTCACGGGGCACCCCGGCGCGGAGCACAAAGGCCTTCTTCCGGAGCGCATTCGATTTTCGCCGCCTGCTTTTGCGGCGAAAATTACTAAGTGAAGGAAGAAGGCCTTTGTGCGAAGCGCCGAAGTGACCCACCCGTGAACAGTAACGAATTCCAATTGGAAGCTTTGACATATACAGCTCACCTCTTTAACTTGTTCTTAATATAGTATATCATTGTTTGGGAGAAAACGTTAGCAAGTCTGAGAAGTGCCATAAATACCATTTCCGGTCTAGCCGATGTATGTGACGCTGATCCTCATGGGTGTGGTGATTGGCGGCGGGATTGCGGCGTGCCTCAGAGCGCGGCAACATCATTGATTCCAATTAGCTAGCATTTCCTCATAGGTAATGAGGTGGATGTTATTTTTCCCTGCAGCTCCTTCGATACATCCCTGTGTAAATCCGCTTTTTGAGAAGAGATAGAGGTGCGTCTCGGTATAATGAAAGAGGTGGCTGCGGTGAATCAGGGTTTCCAGGACAGGCAGGTCAACTTTCTCGTTCTGCCATTTGCATTCTCCGAATAAGGCGGCATTTTTGTCCTGCTCGCCCATAAGATCAATTTCTGTCTGCTGCTTTTTAATGGGATCATTTCCCCACCAGCGGCCGAGGCTGGTAAATTCAATAGGACATCTCCCTGAGAGCATGATTGACCAGAGATACTGACTGCAAATGTCCTCAAATACTTTTCCCATATAATCGGATAGATTGGGCTCAATCCTCTTATAGGCAAGCTCCGTGGCGCCGCGTGAAATAATGGAGCTGTTCTCAGGGACAAAGCGATACCAAAAACGGAACATATTGTCACAAATGGAGTAGACGGTCTTTCTGGAGGGCTTCTCACCGTAAGGCGTCTCTTTCTGGAGAAGACCCAATTCGATCAGGCTCTTCATATATATGGGACAGGCACTTGTGGTGACTCCGGATTTCGTTGAGATTTCGGATATTCGTGAGGCTCCACCAGCAACAGCGGTGATAATTGCATTGTAAAGGGCAGGTTCGCGAAGTTCCTGCTTCAGAAGATTTTCCGGCTCCTCGAACAATGCGGACGAAGGGTTTAAAAAGGTGTTTTTCACATTTTCTTCAATGCTTAGACGATCATCCATTTGCAGGATGTATTGAGGAACGCCGCCGACCAGACCATAGAGAAGAGCTTTTGTTTCGGCAGATGCATTTTCCCAAAATCGACAGGCGTCGCCAAATTCAAAAGGAAGGAGTTTCATCTGTGCCGTTCTTCGGCCATACAGAGGAGCTTTATATGCGAGAACTTTATCTTCCATATAAGACATGGAGGAGCCGCAGAGAATCAACATGAGCCTGGAGGAATCTTTGTTGCGGTCGATCAGCATCTGCAGCGTAGAGGCAAGGCTCGATTCGGCTTTGGCGACGTAGGGATATTCATCGATGACCAGAATCAGCCGCTCCTTTTGGGCAAGCTGAAAAACATACTGGAGCGCCGTCTGATAATCGGAAAAGGATGTTCCAATAGAAATCCCAGTGCTGTATTCGAAAATGGCCTGACTTAGGTTTTCGAGATTTTGTTTGGCATTACTTTCTACACCGACAAAGTAGATGGCTTTCTTGTCTTCCAGAAAATGATTGATCAGAGCAGTCTTCCCTACGCGTCGGCGGCCATAAATGACTGCGAACTCAAATTTCTCTGAGTGATATAGACGGTCAAGAGTTTTTAGTTCGGGTTCTCTTCCTATAAACAATTTTCGTTCCTCCTTTCTGTTAATTTGATTGTATTCTAAAGCCGATATTTAGTCAATCGTGATTAATATAATTTGAATTATAATAATTGTGGATTGCTATTGCTCATGGATGATTTGACGGGTTCGCTTTGACGAATTGGGACGGTTCTTCGGTGCAAACAGGTGTATAAATATCTATACATCTGTTTGTACCAGAGAACCGTCCCCAATGCTTCGAAGGTGATTAATATTGCTGTTCCACAAATTCTTTTAATCTTGGCAGACGAAGGATGATTTTTCCTCGTGTTTTGACGTCAATAATGCCTTTTTTACTGAGGCGCTTTCTGGGTTCAGACCATTCGTTGTGCTTTTTACCAGTGATCGCAAGAAGCTCACTGACAGGCATTTTATCCTTTTGGGAAAGGAACTGCAGGAAGTATTTATCGTTGGGAGCAAGCTCACTCCAGATCTTGTCATAAACTTTCTCTGCAAGGGCTTCGTCCAGAAGCGCAAGGACTTCTTCCGTGATGTGATCAGATTCGGTATCCCACATAAATTTTCCAAGAGCCTGATAGGCAAAGGGGTAGCCTTTTGTCAGGATGGTCATTTCTTCCGCTACTTCGAGGGAGACGCCCAGTGTTTTCTCGTAATCGCTCTTGATCAGGGTCATATTCAGGGGTGTCATTTCATATTTTGTGGCACGCAGGAAAAATGTCAGGCCGTCGGTATTTTCTATGCTTTCGATATCTTCGTATAAACCTGCGGTGATTAAATAAATGGGCATATCCGCTCTGATTAAAATCTGGAATTCCTGAATGAAATCGATCATTGAAGCTGTTTTCCGGGCTTCGTCAATTGTTACCAGAACCTTCTTGCCTTTCTTTTTTAAATGACCGAGGATCTGCTCCAGGGCAAAATCCAAGCTTGCAACCGGGCTTTTGGTCTTTAAATTGAGGCCAATGCCGAATTTGGACAGATTCAGCTCTGCATCAACAAAGGATGTAATTAGGGGGACCGCGCTGTACAACTGAGCTACCAGATCTTCGGTTAAATTGGAACCGGATTTCAATCTGACGACGATCCAACGGTCATCTTTTAGAATGGCTTTCTCAATCGCTGTCAGTGTGACTGTTTTGCCTGTTCCTCTAATTCCGGTCAATTTAAATGCCTGTTCATCAACAATGTCGCTGTCGAGAGTTTCGATGATACTGTCTATCATCACCGCCCTGCTTATGTACTGTGTAGGGATGCGGCCAAAGCTGATGACGTACGGATTTCTTCCATTCATTGAATATCCACCTCCATCATGCATAGTATCTGAACTGCTTTCTACCTTGAAAATTGATTGGCAATATAATTTTTATATAACAATATAATACAATATAATTCGATATAATTCAAATGAAGGAATATAAACTCCGTCCCCAACGCCGCGATGACTGCCACAGCCGCACCAAAAAAGGAGGCTGCCCTGAGGCGGCCTCGTCGATCATCTGAAATCCATTCAGCATCACAACGAGCGCATTTGACCAGTTGAGGACCGTCTTGTGCCCCATGAAAATGTGGTCGTATCCTAGAACCGCGTATTTTCCATAGTGCACCGCATCCTTATTTTCTTTAAAATAATCCGCCAGAGACACAATAAATGCCGAGTCCTCTTCATATTCCTGCAAATGCCTGGTTCTTCGTTGGCAACACGGTGTTGCATTTCGGGGACGGTTCTCCGTTGACAACACGGTGTTGTCGATCGAGAACCGTCCCCGATTTGTACATCAATGTGGAAGAATATCTGCGTGGTCTCGGTGCAGACAACGGGGCGGCTCCAGCGACTTCACTACAAGTTTAACGGCGAGGGCATCGCTTCGGGGCGTTGCCGGCCGGATTGCCCCGTCCCCATGGCTGAGGGGGCGGGGCGTGGTGGGTGAGGAGCCGGGGTTAATCGGTCAGGATCTGGTAGATTGGTGCGCCTTCGCACTGGGCGGGGACGCGGAGGCCGGGGATGGCGGACTATGCGGCAAATGAAATCAAGAGCCACAAGTCCTGGAGAGGGCCCCACTTCGTGTCCGGAATCTACCCTGTCTCCGCCAATATTCTTCACGGCCTTGTTGTCTCTGCCCTTCCCGACGGAAGAAAGGCCGACGAACCTCTGGCTGACGGTTGTTCACCGAACGGCGGCACTGACACAAACGGACCGACAGCTGTTCTCAAGTCCGTCTCCAAGATCAAGCATGTCGACCACAGCCATGGAGAGCGTAAAACCTTCCCGAACAGAGTGACTTTTATTGTCTTTCATACTTTTTCAGCCCACCAGCCATTTGTACTTTGCGGCGCTGTAGAGAGGGACAAAAGGCAGGATGATCGGAGTCTTTTTTACATAGGCCTGGTACTCCGGATCTGCTCCATAATTGCGGTTCTGTCGAAGTTCGAGCCGCCGGGCACTGCCGAACATGATATAGACGATTCCTGCGTATCCGATGACGGCGGCGATCCACTGAGCACCGTGGAGGGATGCAAAGCCTCCGACGAAGACGCCAGTCCACATGAGGATCTCTCCGAGATAATTCGGGCATCTAACGATCCGAAAGACGCCGCTGTCCACAAAGCGGTGGGGATTCGTTTTCTTAGCTGCATTTTTCTGAAAATCCGCCGTGGACTCAAGAATCAGGCCGCAAATGCTGATGATGCAGCCGATGAAAATGAGAGGGCTCACTTCACAGACGTAGAGAAGGGCAACAGAAATCCAGATCGCGAATTTTGCACCCATGGACACCTGTGAGTCGTCTTTCGTCTCCTTCTGCACATATCGGGGACGGTTCTTCATCTACAACACCGTGTTGTCGATGAAGAACCATCCCTGATGCCTTAAGGTCAGGTGAGGGTGCGGCACCAGTCTTTGGCGAAGGAGCAGAAGGAACGGAGGTTTTTGGAGCTGGTGGAGGAGTTGCGGCGGATGAGGGCGACGTCCCAGGTAGGATGCTCGACGAAGGGGATTTTGCGCAGGCAGTCGTTACCCATGTCGTCGAAGATGAAGTCCATGGAGACGGTGTTGGCGGTCATTTCCCGGCAGAACTTGTAGCACAGGCTGAAGCCGCTGGTCTTGAAATAAAAATCAGGTTCGACTCCCTCGCGGAGACAGAGCGCACGGATGATGTGGTGGATGACGAAGTTCTGGTTCTCGATGATGAGGGGCTCGGCCATGACTTCGCGGATGGAGACTGCATCGCGGTCATAGAAGCGGCTTCCCTCGTGGGTGATGAAGTAGATTTTCCTGGAAAAAAGCGGCGTGTAGGTGAGATCGGGGTTCTCCTCGATGAAGGGAACGAGGCCGATATCATAGGTTCCGTCGAGAACATCTTTTGTGATGTAAATGTCCGGGTACTCCATATAGTCGAGCCGTATGTCCGGGTGCTGCTCCTCAAATGCATTGATAAAATCAGGGGACAGAAATCTGAAAATGCCAAACGCAGAGACAATGCGCAAAAAACCGTTGTTCTGCTTGACCAGTTCCTGGATCGCTGATGCGGATTTATCATATGTAGTGACGATACTCTTTGCGCTCTCGTAAAAGATCTGCCCGTACTCGGTCGGCTGCACGCCCTGGCTGGTCCGGATGAGAAGTGGTGCGCCCAGCTCCTCCTCCATTTTCTTAATGGCCTTGCCGGCTCCCTGGGACGTCATGAAAGAAGCTTCGGCTGCCGCCGAGATCGAATGCCTGTCACAGGCTGTGATGAAACACTGCATGTCCTTGATTGTCATTTTCTTCAATCCCCTTCCCAGTCATTTTCTTTTATTATAAAGGAAAATGTGACACAAGGGGCATTCCCCTTATATCACATTTTCCAGAATGTTCTTTATGAAAATGATTTATTCGGCATCGGCTGTGCTGCCCGGCTGAAGGTCGTCGTAGGAGATGGTGTCCTGCTCACCGTCGCCGACGAAGTTGCAGAAGGGATGCTTCTCGCGGTAAAAGTTGAGGGTCAGGTACGGATGCTTGTAGTGGCCGGCTGCGTCGAACTCGTACTTGTAGTCGATGATGTCCTCGAGGTCGATGTCGGCGTAGGCGATGCCCTCCTCACCGGACGGGACGTAGTCGCCGATGACGTTGCCGCGCGGATTGATGATGGCGGTGTGGCCCTGCTTCAGGGTCTTGAAGTAGGCGAGGCGGTCCTCCTCGAGCTTGCCATTTTCATCGGTGCAGAGCATGGTGTAGAGGCGGTCATCGTAAACGGAGGATGTCATGAGGACAAATGTGCCGGTCTGGATGGCGTATGCCTTGCTCGCGATGTCATCATCGAAGAAACCCGGCCAGGATGCCACGTGAACCTGCTCGTTCTGAGCGTTCATGGCCGCGATGTCGAGCGCGACGTCATGCTCCCAGCACTGGCAGCCGCCAAGGCGTCCGATCTCGGTGTCAAAGACCGGCATCATGGAGCCGGAGCCGTCTCCCCAGACAAGTCTCTCGGCGACGGAAACGCGCATCTTTCTGTGCTTGCCCATGAGATTACCCTTGTTGTCGAACCAGAACTGGGTCAGATAGAGGGAGCCGCCGTCCTTTTCGGAGCCGGAAATGCAGACGTAGATATCGTTGTCGCGGGCTGCCTGGCTGATCTTGGCCAGAGCATCGCTCGGAACCTCAACGGCGTTTTTGTAGAGCTGATGATAAAATCTCGGCACATAGTCAAGAGCGCGGCCAAGGAACGCGAACCAGGGATAGCCCGGAAGGAAGCCCTCAGGAAAACCGATCAGTTTGGCGCCATTGTCGGCTGCTTCCTTGATGATCTTTACGGATTTTTCCACAGTTGCCGGAAGATCTAGATAGACCGGTGCTGCCTGAACTGCTGCAACTTTGTACTTGGGATAATTAGCCATTTTCGTTTCCTCCTCAATTCTCATGAACTTATTAATCAGTATCAGACATCCATCCCGGGAAAATGAAAAAAGACGCCGAACGAGAAGTGTTTACCTTTATGCTAACGCTAATGCACCGAACGCATCGGAGTGTAGATCGTTTTTTTCTCCACAAGAGTCCTGTTGAACAGTTAGCATCTAAGTTTTATCATTTCTCGCACAAAAAAACTGCTCTTTAGTTTTTGCTAAAGAGCAGTTCCATAAACTTACTGTACCTCAAACGTGCTTGTCTTGAAGATAACTTCTTTGTACTTGCGAATGGAATAGAAGAGAACACATCCAAGAACACCACATCCCAGAACTTCACCGGCACCGACAGTGACCATCATCCACGGAATCGGAAGATTCGTCCCATAGGCGTAACGAAGGACAAACGGAACAACGATCGTGTTTGCGATGATCGGCGGAAGACAGGCGATCATCGGTGCTTTAGTCCGCAGCATATGGGTTCCCCACGCACCGACCATTGTTGCCAGACTTCCAAAGATGATATCCGGGAGAACCGCGCCGCCCAGAATGTTGCCAATCAGGCATCCGACGAAGAGACCGGGAATCGCAGCCGGTGTGAACATCGGCAGTATGGTCAGCGCCTCAGCAATTCTCAGCTGAACAGAGCCGAAAGAAAAAGCGGCAAAGACATAGGTCAGAACGACGTAGATCGCAGCGATCATGGCCGCCTGTGTCAGGAACAGGGTACTTTTGTTTTTCATATTCAGTTTTCTCCTTTGGTTTTGTTTTACGTGAGGAAGGCCTCGAACTCACGTGATACTTGTCAGCAGTTAAGCAGCAAATTTTCTTCTGCTCTCAAGGCAACTGCTATTCAGACAGCTACTACCATACCACAATCACCCTGATTGCGCAAGGTCAGCCTCCCATTTCCCAAGGAAAAATAGTGCCTGTGTTACTGTTCACGGGTCACCCAGCATCGAGCGACTGGAAAGCGCTTCCTCCGTGGACATCCCCGTGAGGATCCACTCCGGAAGCGCTTTCCAATCGCTCTTCTGGCTGACGTGTGAACTGTAACACGCAGCACAGTCAGCATAAAAATTCCCCTTTTCCTGATCTTCCACTTGCCGCACGCCCTATGGTATGATGAAGAAAACTTTAACGGTTACAGTTCACACGTCTGCCAAGGAGGACCCGAAAAGCACTTCCCGCCGGTAGACCTGTAAACGGCAACCTTTAACGTAACTATGGAGGTGATCCGTATGTGCTGTCGTTATGGCGCTTCAGCGAAAATGTATGAGCAATTAGGAAAATATCCCGGCATGCCAAAAGTCCTGAAGACCGGCGACATTCATCCGTCAGAGGCAGCGCCAGTTCTGCAGATGTCGCCGAAAGAACATGGCATTTGCTTCCGTGAGATGCGCTGGGGCTTCCCTGTAGACGGCCGGCTCCTCATTAACGCCAGGGCAGAGAGCGCCCTCACCAAGCCCACATTTGCCGAGAACATGGCCCTCCGGCGCTGCATCATCCCTGCCAGCTTTTTCTATGAGTGGGACGCCGACAAGAACAAATTCACCTTTGACCTGCCTCACGACCAGATCCTCTTCATGGCCGGCTGCTACCGTCCGGAGAAAGACGGCAGTCATTTCGTCATTCTGACCACAGCCGCCAACGCCTCCATGGAGAAAGTCCACGACCGTATGCCTCTCATCTTCCCTGAGGCTAAGATGGAAGCCTATCTGACAGACGACCACGCCCTGCCCAGCCTCCTGGCAAGCGCGCCGCCGCTGCTGAATTCATGGCAGGAATATGAACAGCTGTCACTGTTTTAAACAAGGTGCCTGTCACCGGACAGTTTAGACGATTCTAAAATGTCCGGTGACAGGCACCTTGTTTTTCCGGATTCAGTTTCCTTTTGTAAATCCCCACACAGCCTTCCACAGCACAGGGATGAGCAGTACAGCAAGGACAATGCCGACAGCGCCCTGAACCAGGTTGAAAGGTATCTCCGCAAGAGATGCCGTAGCCGCAGAAGCAAGGCCTGCCTTTGTGAAGCCTGCCGTACTCATGGCAACCATGAGAATATTATAAAAGAAATACCCAATCACCATGACACCCTCACCGACAATACCGGATACGACGACAGCAGGCGTCGTCGGACGCTTATTCGTATCCTTACTTATAAAGGCCCTGCAGATGAAAGCTGCAACCATTGCCGTCAGGAATTTGATAGCAAATGTTCCCGGCACCCACATCGCATAGCCGCCAAGCAGATCAGAGAGACCAGAACCAATCCCCGCTGCGAGTCCCCCATAGAAAGGCCCAAGAAAAATGCCGGACATAAGGACGAATGCGTCCCCAATATGAATATACCCGAATGTCGGCGTCTGAATCTTCAAAATAGATGTCGCCAGGAGAGTCAGCGCCGCGAACATAGCCGCCAGCACAATCTCCCTCACATGATGATCCACCTGCGCCTGCACAGGTACATTTGCAGCTGCTTCCGATGTCTTTGCCATAATAATTCTCTCCTCTTGTCATTGAATTAGGAAGTATCCCGGCAATGGAACCATTTCCTTCTGACTGAACACCAGTATACAGCAAATTTGATTCGGTAAAATAACCAGTTCATCAATACTTTATATAACCAGATGAAAACGTCAAGAGGATGTCGCAGGTGCCTGTCACCAGACACTTTAGCATATTCTAAAATGTCCGGTGACAGGCACCACTTTCTCCAGCATGAACAGCACTGTGAGCTCGACGACGCTGAAGACGATGGACAACGAGTTGGCTGCGATGGCTTTTCCCACGTCGCCGCCCAGCATCATGATCACATTGGTGACGACTACGAGCACAGTCAGCATAGGTTTGTCCCCCTTTTATGTGTCTTTCATTGCTACCTATTCAGGAAGGGATCTAAGCGGAGTGAAAAAATAGCAAAAGCGGCGAATTGTCCTTCCAGGCGGAGCTTCGTCGCTCCTCAGAAATGCTTCTTGAACCGAAGTGGTCATGTTTTTCACAAAGCAGGGATGCCTTCCTGCATCGTTCCAGTCATCCGATGTTTACGCCGGCCTGGCGGGAGGCAGAGATAGGATGTCCGGCGAGAGCAAGGGATGTATCCCAGTCAGCGTTTGCCGGAAGTCCCGCGGCTGTACCGCTGATATGCAGGTTGTAGCCTGAACCTGTCTTTGTCGCTGAGGACTTGATTCCGAAGAAGTCCTGCTGGCGATCCGTTGTGAACTCAATAAAGGCATCACCCTTGAACCTGACGCCCGTAAACTCCGCATCGACGCTGACGCCATTGGCGCGGGAACCGGCCTCGACAGAGTAGATGAAATTTCCCTTTGTCTCAAAGTTGCAGTTGCCGGTACTCACAATCACGGAATTATTCAGGTAGACAACAAGGCGATGGGCGACCGGATACCAGGACATGCGAATGCTGTAAGTCTTGCCCAGCTGCGCGCCCTTAATGATTTTATATTCCTTGCCGCGATTGCCCGGCTCCGCTGCATACCTGGGATCGTAGATATTTTCCAGATAGAAATAGGGGGAACCATTGCAGATGACATCGAAGGAGGCCAGCTCCGCCTTGGAGTCCGAAATAAGGAGCTTTGCGGCAGATCCGTTCTTTGCCCCATTGAGTTTTACATTTCCCTCAATACTGACCGGTGCCGGATCCCCGTCGATCCCCGCAACACCCTTGGCGAGTGCATACCACGCGACTCCCTCATCCCTCCAGCCGATGCGGCTGAGATTCTTTTGCTCGGCAGCATTGGGCGTGTAGTTGTGCGCCCCGGCCCTGGCATTTTTATTATAGGCGCGATAGACAGGAAAAGATGTTTTCGTATCCGCACCGTACCAGCCGATCTTCTCATACTTCCACCCCAGGCGGACAAGACCATCCCTCTCCTTCGGGTCCGACGTATAGTGGTGATCCCCAGCATTTGGATTATAGAGACGGTAAATGGGTGTATTGCTGGTCTTCGGTGAATACCAGCCAATTCCCTCGCAGGTCCACCCCGCCCGAATCAGGTTATTGACCTCATCCACGCTTCCCGTATAAAAATGCTCACCGCTGTTGGGGTTGTACATGCGATACATGGCAAATGAATCCTCCGCACCGACCGTATCTTCCATCTCTGTAGCCGCCGCAGGCGCCGTCCCATCCTCCGCCGGCACAGGAATGGAAAATGCAGACGCAAAAAGACATACACTCAGCACCACGGCCATAATTCTTCTCTTCATCACGAATTCCCTCCATAAGCGTAACTGTTCAGCAGGCCTGACGAAGGTGCGATAAAAAAGCACTTCCGGAGTGGACCTTTGAGGGGTGGCCGCGGA
>OMTP01000155.1 GCA_900313955.1 uncultured Lachnospiraceae bacterium
CCTTCTTCCGGAGCGCATTCGATTTTCGCCGCCTGCTTTTGCGGCGAAAATGACTAAGTGAAGGAAGAAGGCCTTTGTGCGAAGCGGCGAAGTGACCCACCCGTGAACAGTAACTGTTCTTTTTTGAGTCCATGGGGACATAGCAGGTGCCTTTCCCCGGCAGTGAAGGCACCTGCTACGTCCCCATGGATGCAACCCGGAAGAAAATCCCGTCGGTAGTCACTGTGATGGCCCCGGAGGTGTCGGTGCGGACAATGTCGGTCCTCATGGCTGTCAGTCGGTCGAGGAGCTCTTTGTTGGGATGGCCGTAGCGGTTGCCCTTGCCGCTCGAGATGATGCTGACCTTTGGACGGATGACTTTGAGAAGAGCTATGGGCGTCGAATTCCTCGAGCCGTGGTGGGCGACCTTGAGAACCTCATAGGTTCTGCCCCGCTTCCTGAGGCGGGCATAGAGGTGGTCCTCCCCCTCATTTTCCACATCGCCGGTGAGAAGAGCATCGAACTTTTTATAAGTGAGGGAGAGAACCACGCAGTCGGCGTTCTCATCGACAGGAACATGTTCATCTTGATCAGCGGGATTGAGAACATCGATGCGGACGCCCGGCAGGAGAAAGAAATCCCCGTCGCTCACATAGAGAATGCGGACGCCGGCGGCCCGCGCGAGCGACTCCATCTTCAGATACGCCTGCCCTTTCTCTTTGAGGCGGGGCAGAAGCAGAGTCCCTACCCTGAGGCTGGTCTCCTTTTTGCTGATCATGGTGAGAATCTCTTCGAGGCCTGAGATATGGTCGGAGTCCATGTGGGTCGCGACCATGTAGTCGAGCCGCCGGATCCCCTCTGCCTTGAGAAATGGCAGGACCCGGTACTGGCCCACATTCATGACGGTCGAGCTGCCGGAATCGACGAGGACGGACCGTCCGCCGGGAAGTTCGACGCAGATGCTGTCCCCCTGTCCCACATCGAGAGCTGTCATGGTGAGACCCGTGTGCGGATGGATACCGAGAACGAGAATCATGAGCGGAACGAGGGCAAAATACCTGAACCGCTTCTTCAGCAGGCGATCCCTCTTCATGAGGCAGGCAAAAAAGGCCAGCATGGCGTAGAAAATGACCACTTGCAGGATGGTCGGCCTGCCCAGAATCACCGAGGAAAATGGCAGCTCCCTGACGCTTTTCAAAAGCCAGGTCACCGCCGCAAGAAGCATCTTCGAGGGCCAGGCGAAGGCGCCTCCGAAAAATGTCCCCACCATGGAGAGGCCAAGCATAAAGGGCAGAAGGGGCACGACCAGGAAATTGAGGGGAATGCTGTAGATGGGAATTTCAAAAAATGTGAAGAGAATGATCGGCAGCATGCCCAGGTAGAGCATGTAGCTTAAAGTAAAAGAACTGCGGTGCGCGAAGAGGTTGACGATGACGACAGCCGCAAAGCTGAGGTCAAAAGAGGGCTGACAGAGGTAATAAGGATTTTCGAGTAAAATGAGAAGCGCCGCGATCGCGCAGGCTGTCGGCGGATCATAGGTGCGGCCCAGAAGCCTGCCCGCCATGAGAAGGACAAACATGAAAAATGCCCGCACGGTCGAGACAGAGAGCCCCGTAAAAAGGGTATAAGCAAAGAGAACTGCCATGCTGGTCCCGGCGGCCAGACCATTTTTTACCTTCATCTTTCTGAGCATTCTGTAGAGCCCCATGCCGAGAACCGTCAGATGCAGGCCCGATATGGCGAGCATGTGGCTGACACCTCCCAGCTGCCAGAGCGACCGCGTGTCCTCTTCAAGCAGGGATTTGTCCCCAAGAAGCATGCAGGAGACGACCCCCGCCTGATCTTTGGGATACGTGTCCGCGATGCGCTTTCTCAGCCCGGACCTGAGGACAAGCATGCCCTCCCTCATCGGATCCTCCTTTCCTCCCGCATAGAGGATGGCCGGGCTCTTTATGCGGAAGCCGATTTTTAAGAGCCTGTCATAGGATGCCTGATCAAACTGCCCCTTGTTGGTGGCACGGGCTGCAAAAGTGGGGTCACCGCGCACGACAAGAAAGACACCCGCCGCGTAGTGGCGCGCATCTTTAAAAGTCAGACGGACCTTCATGACCTTCCGGCCCGGATTTTTTTTCAATTGTTTCATGGAAATCTGAAGATAAGAAATTTTTTGATCGATCAGATAAGCATCGCGCAGAATGCAATAGGTGTAATCATCCTTTGTCTCGCACTCCTCCACCGTCCCGGCGCAGGTGACCTGGCTTTGCGTGGCGGCAGCCTCTTTCACGGCTGTCATCCCCGGCGGAACAGGGAGCAAAGGGACCCCGGCCAGCGCCAGGATCCCTTCTATGGCTATAATGAGGAGTGCGAGAAGGCACACTGGCCTTCGTCTCAACATAAAGCCTCCTTTTCCCGGTGCCTCGGCCTTATCTTTACGAAGACAAGGTACCGGACTCGCTCTCCGACGTCGTCTCGACGAGCGACATATCCTCCTCAAATGGCTGATCAAGAGAAATGTCCGTCCTGAAGTAAGTCCTCGGGTTTCCTTCCACGGAGAGCTGGACCTTATCAACTTCCCTGCATGTATCGCAGATGGAATTGACGATCGAGTAAATGGGGACCTCGGCCGCCATGTCGCTCTGGTCCGTGATAAATGACTGACTCAGATTCACATAGCAGATGCCGTCTGCCTCTGTGACGGAAATGATGCTGGTGCTGGATGGGAGGGAGGCGACTGCATTTTTCCCCTGAGGACCGGCGATCAGGCGATCCACGACGGCCCAGGCGAGCGGCTTGCTTGTGTTGTAACGAACAGAGCGCATTTCCTTCACCAGATGCTTCCCATCGGCGCTTGCGAAATAGAGGCTGACATGCGTTTTTTTATAGGCGTTAATCTGCTTTGCATTTTCTACAAAGGAATCATTGTTCATGATATTCAGCTGATTTCCGTCTGCGTCCGTCGCTTCTTTCCCGTCCACCTGGAAACGGACATAGCGGATCCCGTCGATCTGGCAGAATGTGCGGACAACGCCTGCACGCACAAGGACTTCCCTTGTTTTTTCCATCTCTGCATAACTGGCGGAGAAGTTGATT
This sequence comes from uncultured Lachnospiraceae bacterium, assembly GCA_900313955.1. Classification (GTDB taxonomy): domain Bacteria; phylum Bacillota; class Clostridia; order Lachnospirales; family Lachnospiraceae; genus Chordicoccus. The sequence continues at coordinate 3,070 of OMTP01000155.1, forward strand.
GTCAGGCGAAATTTATCCTCCTCCAGCTCTGTGTTTACAATCTCCACGCCATCCGGCAGGAGTTTCTCTTCCGATGCGTCATCGGGCTCCGCCCCGAGTGCAAGCTGAACCGCATTCACAGCGGCTTTTCCCGTCTTGTCGCCCAGATCATAGTCCTGCGGGCGAAGATATGTCTCGCCCCTGTCGAGGTAATAGATCTGAATCTTCGTCGTATCCTTCTCATCTGCCGCATCATCTGCCTCTTTGCCGCAGCCATAAAGAGCGGCCAGGAGGATGACCATAAGAAGTAAGAGCAGCCTTCTTAAAGCATATTTCATTTTCATATGTGCTGCCCCCTTACTTATGTTTCCTGATGCAGAGGGATCCTGACCTTAAAGGTCGTGCCCTCGCCGACTGTGCTGTCCACCTTGATGACGCCCCGGTGCAGCATGACGATTTCTCTTGTGATGGCGAGGCCGAGACCTGTTCCTTCGATGGTCGTCGAGTGCGAAACGTCGCCGCGGTAGAATCTCTCAAAGATTCGCTCCTGCTGATCCTCGGGAATACCGAGACCACAGTCCGCGACACTCACATAAAAATATTTTCTGTCCCAGCGCAGGGTCACATGGACCCAGCCATCCTCGACATTGTACTTAATGGCATTTTCAATGAGATTGGAAAAGGCCAGAGACAGCTTGGTCTGGTCAATCTCTGCCTTGACCGGCTTGTAGCCCAGCATAATGAGCCGCACCCTCTTCTTGTCGGCGATCGGCTCCAGACGGTGAACAACTGCTTCGAGCATAGATCCGATCTCCACGACCTCAAGGTTGAGCTCGGCGTTTTTCCTGTCCATCCGGACCATGGTCAGAAGATCTGTGATGATGTCATTTTCCCTGTCGATCTCTTTTGTGATGTCGCCCATGAACTCCTGGTAGATCTCGATGGGGACATTTTCCTGACCATTGAGAGAATCCGCCAGCACCTTCATGGATGTGAGAGGCGTCTTCAGCTCATGGGAGACATCGGAGACAAATTCCTGACGGGAGTCGTCGAGCGACCGCACACGTGCCAGCATGCGGTTGAATGCCTCCGTGATCTGCTCGGTCTCCGTGTAATCCGGCACGGAAATGGCCTCGTTCTCGTAACCGTCCGTCACGTCCTCGATGGCATGGGTGACGCGGCGGAAGGGTCTGACCAGCATGTCTGCAAGAAAATACCCCAGAATGAGAACCAGGACCGTGACGCAGATCATGACAAGGATGCCCTGTCTCTCCAGGTAGAGGGCCGTCTGCTCAAATTCCGTCGTGGAGACGGAGGCGACCAGAACGCCCTGCATGTCATCACTGCCTGTTTTCATAATTGGAGCAGTGATCTCTATAAACTCATTTTCTCTGTCGTAGTAAGAAGCTTCCTTCTTCGACTTAAAGCAGCTGATGACTTCTCTGGACATGGATGTCTTGTTGATGTCAAGCTCATAGGTGTCCTCTGTAATAATAAAGTCCGAGTTCACCACAAGCAGCCGTCCATTGTAGACATTGGACAGCATGGACAATTCACGGCTCAATTCCTCTTTCAGCTGGGGATCAGCATCTTTTGCCAGCGTTCCGTCCGTCGCAATCGTGTTGCAGAGCATGCTGCACTGGTTGGCGACGTTGACGGTCCGAAGCTTGATTGCTCTCTGCTTGTAGTCCCTCACGATAAAGGCTGTTGCTATGATGCCCGGTATGAGGCCGATCACGATCAGCACGATCATGATGCGGAATTTCAGGCTCCGAAAGAACTGAAATCCCTTAGAATCTTCACGCCTGGAAATAATACCCCACTCCCCACTTTGTGTGCACGTACTTCGGGTTCGATGGATTCTCCTCGATCTTCTCGCGAAGCCTCCGGATATGGACGTCCACGGTCCTCACATCGCCCGGATACTCGTATCCCCAGACAATATTGAGAAGGTTCTCGCGGCTGTAGACCTTGTTGGGATTGAAGACCAGGAGCTCAAGGACGTCGAACTCCTTGGCCGTGAGATTGATCTCTTTCCCGTTCACGAAAACGCGGCGGCTGTCGACGTCCATGCGCAGACCTCCCCTCTCCACGGACTTGGGTTTCTCCGCCTCAGGGTTCGCTTTGGCTGACCTTCTCAGGATCGCCTTGATTCTGGCCTTGACTTCAAGGATATTAAAGGGCTTTGTGATATAGTCGTCCGCTCCGTACTCGAGGCCCATGATCTTGTCCATGTCCTCTCCCTTAGCTGTCAGCATGATGATCGGCACGTTTGAAAATTCTCTGATCTGCTGGCAGACTTCCAGTCCTGAGAGCCTGGGCAGCATAAGGTCAAGGAGGATCATATCAAACTCTGTCTCCTTGGCCTTCTGCAGCGCTTCTTCTCCGTCATAGGCGCAGGTCACTTCATAGCCGTCCTGCTCCAGTGAAAAACGGATGCCCTTGACGATCAGCTTCTCATCATCCACAACAAGAATCTTCTTCCCCATATATGTTTCCTCGATTCCTAATTCACCGTGATCTGGTCTTTAATTTTATTAAAAAGTGCCGTCTTGATGCCGGTCACTTTCATGATATCCTCGATGCTCTGAAAGCTTCCATTTTCTGCGCGGTAGTTGATGATGTCCCGGGCACGGGACGCTCCGATGCCGGACAGGGTCTGAAGCTCCTCAGCTGTCGCAGTGTTGATGTTGACTTTCTGCGTTCCGCCGCTGTTCCCTGTGCCGCTGCCGCCCGCCGCAGTTCCTCCTGCCCCGGCGCTGCCCGCTGCACTTGTTCCTGTTCCGCCCGTGGCCGTATCCCCTGCACCGGGGACGGCTGCGCCGCTTGCGATCTCTTCTTTTGTGAGCACTGTGATCTGCTGTCCGTCATTAAGGACGGCTGCCTGATTGATCTGCCGGGGATCGGCATCTGACGCCAGTCCTCCCGCCGCCGCGATCGCCGCGTACACTCTGGAGCCTGCCGGCAGTTGATAGACGCCCGGCTGGCTGACCGCTCCGCACACATAGACGCAGAGGACATCGCCTGATGTGGTCTCTGTGCTCTGCGTCGCACTTGCGCTTTGTATTTCTTTATTCCCGGAAGAGGTTGCCGATGAAGAGTCCTGACTCATAGAAAGTGCCGAACCGGAGGATGTCTCCTCCGTACCACCTGAGACTGCCTCGTACGGCATGGACCCACAGGAAGTAAGAATGGCCAGACAGAAAAAATAAAATACGAAAACCATGACATAAGATGCCATGGCACATGTAGCTTTCCGCATAGTACGCCCTCCTTTTTGTGGAGTGCGTATGAGTCTATTTTAGCGAATCAAAAAACGTTTTACAAGAGGGGAAATGCATTTCGTGAGAAGATGTTGGCTCAAAGGTTACAGTTCACGGGTCACCCAGCATCGAGCGACTGGAAAGCGCTTCCTCCGTGG
>OMTP01000294.1 GCA_900313955.1 uncultured Lachnospiraceae bacterium
GCGGCGAAAATCGAATGCGCTCCGGAAGAAGGCCTTTGTGCTCCGCGCCGGGGTGACCCGTGAACAGTAACGAAAAAAGAGAGGGGTTTCATCCCCTCTCTTTTTTTGTCTGTGCGTATAAAATTACTTGTTTGCCTCAAGTCTCAGGGCTGCCTGAGCTGCTGCAAGACGAGCGATCGGTACACGGAACGGGCTGCAGGAAACATAGTCCATGCCAACCTTGTTGAAGAACTCGATGGAAGACGGATCACCGCCGTGCTCACCGCAGACGCCGCAGTGCAGGTACGGGTTGGTCTTGCGGCCACCCTCGACACCAAGACGGACAAGCTTGCCTACGCCGACCTGATCGAGCTTTGCGAACGGATCGGACTCAAGGATCTTGTTGTTGAGGTAAGCATCCAGGAACTTGCCGGAATCGTCACGGGAGAAGCCGTATGTCATCTGCGTCAGGTCGTTTGTACCGAAGCAGAAGAAATCTGCCTCTGTAGCGATCTCATCAGCGATAAGAGCTGCTCTCGGGATCTCGATCATTGTACCAATGGTGTACTTAAGGACAACATTCGCCTTAGCGATCTCCTCGTCAGCAGTGTTCTTGACGATCTTTCTGACGAAACGAAGCTCGCGCTTGGAAGATGTAAGCGGGATCATGATCTCCGGCTGGATCTTCCATGTCGGATGCTTCTTCATAACGTTGATGGCCGCGCGGATGACGGCGCGTGTCTGCATCTCAGCGATTTCCGGATACAGAACATCAAGACGGCAGCCACGGATACCCATCATCGGGTTGACTTCCTTGAGGCCTGCGATGACAGCCTTGATCTGATCGACAGTCTTGTGCTTTGCAGCTGCAAGCTTCTCGATATCAGCCTCTGTTGTCGGAACGAACTCATGAAGAGGCGGATCCAGGAAACGAATAGTAACTGGCTTGCCCTCGAGGATCTCATAGAGCTGCTCGAAGTCGCCCTGCTGAAGCGGAAGGATCTTTGCAAGAGCTGCAACTCTCTCTTCCTTTGTGTCGGAGCAGATCATCTCACGGAACGGCTCGATACGGTCTTCCTTGAAGAACATATGCTCTGTACGGCAGAGACCAATACCCTCAGCGCCGAGCTCAACAGCCTTCTTTGCATCTGTCGGTGTATCAGCGTTTGTACGGATCTTCAGAGTACGGAACTCATCAGCCCACTCCATGATGGTCTTGAAGTCCTCATCCTCGATTGCACCTTCCTGAACAGGAAGCGGGCCATCGTAGATGTTACCTGTGTTGCCGTCGAAGGAAATGACATCGCCCTCATGGTAGACGCGTCCACCGAGCTTAATCTCCTTCTTCTCAGCATCCACTTCGAGCTCTTTGCAGCCGGAGACGCAGCAGGAACCCATACCACGGGCAACGACAGCTGCATGAGATGTCATACCGCCGCGGGCTGTGAGGATACCCTGTGCAGACTTCATACCCTCGATATCCTCCGGAGAGGTCTCAAGACGGACAAGGACTACCTTCTCGCCCTTGCCAGCTGCAACCTTGGAGTCCTCAGCTGTGAAGACGATCTTACCGGAAGCAGCACCCGGAGCAGCCGGAAGGCCCTTGCCGATAAGGGTTGCGCTCTTTAATGCTTCCTTGGAGAAGGAGCCATGGAGAAGTGTATCAAGGTTTCTCGGCTCGATGTCAAGAACAGCCTTCTTCTTGTCGATCTTGCCCTCTTTGACGAGGTCGTTAGCGATCTTAAGAGCAGCGCGGGCAGTTCTCTTGCCGTTTCTTGTCTGCAGCATGAAGAGCTTGCCATGCTCGATGGTGAACTCCATATCCTGCATATCTCTGTAGTGATCTTCCAGCTTATTCGCGATGCTGATGAGCTGCTCATAGATGTCCGGAAGAGTCTTCTTGATCTCATCGATCTTCATAGGTGTGCGGGCACCGGAGACGACGTCCTCGCCCTGAGCGTTCATAAGAACCTCAGCGTAGAACTTGTTCTCGCCTGTAGCCGGGTTACGTGTGAAAGCAACGCCGGAACCGGAGTCATCTCCCATGTTACCAAATGCCATCATCTGGACGTTGACAGCTGTACCCCAGGAATACGGGATATCGTTGTCGCGGCGATAGACGTTCGCACGCGGGTTGTCCCAGGAACGGAAGACAGCCTTGACAGCCTCGATGAGCTGTACCTTCGGGTCTGTCGGGAAATCACTGCCGATCGCTTCTTTGTACTTAGCCTTGAACTGCTCTGCAAGATCCTTCAGATCGTCAGCATCGAGCTCGACGTCCATCTTGACACCCTTCTGTGCCTTCTTGAGGTCGATGAGCTTCTCGAAATCGCTCTTGGAGACTTCCATGACGACGTCGGAGAACATCTGGATGAATCTTCTGTAGCAGTCCCAGGCCCAACGCGGGTTGCCGGACTGCTCTGCGAGTGCCTCAACAACGTCCTCGTTAAGTCCGAGGTTGAGAATCGTATCCATCATACCCGGCATGGAAGCACGTGCACCGGAACGGACGGAAACAAGAAGCGGGTTGGTCTTGTCGCCAAACTTCTTGCCTGTGATATTCTCAAGAGTACGCATATACTCGGAAATCTGTGCCTGGATCTCGTCATTGATGACCTTTCCGTCATCGTAGTACTGTGTACAAGCTTCGGTTGTGATTGTGAAACCCTGCGGAACCGGAAGACCAAGGTTGGTCATCTCGGCCAGGTTTGCTCCCTTACCACCGAGGAGTTCACGCATATTTGCGTTTCCTTCAGTGAATAAGTAGACCCATTTCTTAGCCATTGATTCTTATTCCTCCTAATATTACATTTCTTTAAATAGGCATTCTTATTATAATCAAGATGTGAAAAAGAAACAAGGGATGATTCCATCTATTTTATGAACAAAATCTGTCAAAATGACGAAATTCGTGTTCTCGGATGGGCACCCTCGCCCTGGTCCGGCAGGCAGCAAAAATGGACTGCCACACACCAGGTGCGGCAGTCCACAATCTATTTCTTTGGATTTGTAAAAAAGAAGATTTACAGCAGCTCCTGGAAGCCCGGCTTGTAGAGGTGTCTTGGGATACCATCGACCATGACCGGAGCGACGTCGCCCTGGATGAGCGGGCGGACGTAGGTAATGAACTCGTTGGTGACATAGGTGCCGTCTTCTGTGATCCACTCTCTCGGAACAAGTCTCTCATCGTTGGCGATCTTGTGGACGTCCTTGACCTCGGTGCCCATCTGGTACGGATCGTCGGAGAGGCGCTTCATGACGACCATCTTGCCGCTGTCGCCCTCATCGGCTGCCTTCATGGCAGCACCGCCGACTTCATAGGCTTCGAGGATATCGACTCTGGATGCACAGTGGCTGGCTGCTCTCTGCAGTGTGGAGAGCTCGATGGCACGGGTCTTGCAGCCGATTTCTTTTGAAAGGAGGGAGCAGAGATATCTTGCTGTTCCTGTCAGCTGCTTGTGGCCGAAGGCGTCGACATAATCGTTGTAGTTGTCGAGCTCACAGACGTACTTGCCCTCTTCTGTGCGGATTCCTTCAGAGACGCAGACGACGACGGAGGACTTCTCGGCGAGGAGGCCCTTGACCTTCTCTACGAAGGCATCCACGTCAAAGGGAAGCTCCGGAAGGTAGATGGCGTCCGGTCCGTCGCAGTCCTCGCCCTTGCTGAGCGCGGAGGATCCTGTCAGCCAGCCTGCATTTCTTCCCATGATCTCGACGACGACAACCTGGCCGTGTTCTGTCTCGAGTGACCAGCCGTCGCGGATGATTTCCTTGACAGATGTGCCGATGTACTTGGCAGCGGAGCCGAAGCCCGGCGTGTGGTCAGTCAGAGCGAGGTCATTGTCGATGGTCTTGGGGCAGCCGACAAAGCGGATCTCGGATCCGGTGACGATAGCGTAATCGGACAGCTTCTTGATGGTATCCATGGAGTCATTGCCGCCGATATAGATGAAGCAGTCGATCTCAAGGTCATCAAGCATCTTGAAGATCTTCTTGTAGAGCTCCTCGTCCTCGTGGATCTCCGGCAGCTTATAGCGGCAAGAGCCAAGATATGCGGACGGTGTTCTCTTCAGAAGCTCGGAATCAAGGCCGTTTGTGATATGTTCGGACAGATCAACATAGCGTCCTTCCATAAAGCCCTGGATGCCGTGAATCATGCCGTAGACCTTCTTGTAGCCACGGTCCCTCGCCGTTCTGTACACGCCTGCAAGCGATGAGTTGATTGCGGCTGTCGGACCGCCGGACTGGCCTACGATGACATTTCTCTTTTCCTTATGAAGCATCTTAATCTACCTCCCGATGTTCTGCTCTTATGCAGTTCTTTAACACTCTGCCAACTACTATAGCATTTTCCGTCGGATCTTTCAACACTTATTGTGAGATTTGTGGGTTTTGGGGTCGTTTTTTTGGTACATTTTTACAATTTTCTTACAAACCAGAGCCAATTTGCGTGAGCAGGTCCCTTCTTCTGGCCGGGCGGGCTTTGTGGAAACGATTCATTATCACCCTTTTTCCTGCTGCGCCTTCCGCTCCCAGCCGCAATGAGGCAGACCTGCGAACTGCAACGTGTCAGGATGACTGTTCACGGGTCAGGTGTTACAGTTCACGGGTCAGGCATTACAGTTCACGGGGCACCACGGCGCGGAGCACAAAGGCCTTCTTCCGGAGCGCATTCGATTTTCGCCGCCTGC
>OMTP01000114.1 GCA_900313955.1 uncultured Lachnospiraceae bacterium
TCGAATGCGCTCCGGAAGAAGGCCTTTGTGCTCCGCGCCGGGGTGCCCCGTGAACAGTAACATACAGTCTTACAGTTAATTCTTAACCTCATGAGGAGGAATTAGAATCATGATTCGAAGCATGACCGGCTTTGGCCGTGCAGAGATGTCCGATGAACATCGGAAACTGACGGTGGAAATCAAGTCCGTCAACAACAGGTATCTGGATTTCAACATCCGCATGCCCAAGAAATACGCCTCCCTCGATCCAAAGATCCGGGCCTTCCTGAAAGAGAGGATCGGGCGCGGCAAGGTGGATCTCTTCATCACGGAGACTTCGGAATCCGCCGGCACAGGGGCGGTTCTCTACAATGAGGCGCTGGCCCGCCAGTATGTAGAAGCTTACAGAAACATAGCGGAAGAATTCCAGCTGCCCTGTGATCTCACGGCGTCCATGATCGCCGCTTCTCCGGAGGTTCTGACCCTGGGGGAAGTTGAGGAGGATGCAGGGGAGCTCTGGGATATTCTTGCAGGTTCCCTGGAGGAAGCTGTCGATGCCTTCAACCGCTCGAGGAGTGAGGAGGGCGCAAGGCTGAAAAAAGACCTTCTAAAAAAGCTCGATTCCATGGAGCCGATGGTGGATCAGGTGATCAGCCATGAGCCGGAGATTCAGGAAGCTTACAGACAGCACCTTATGGAGTCACTGAAAGAGATCCTCGAAGATCGCGATATCGATGATGCCCAGATCGCAGCGGCTTGTGTCGTCTATGCGGACAAGATCTGCACCGATGAGGAGACCGTTCGTCTCAAGAGCCACATAAAGCAGATGAAGGCGGAACTCGACAAGGATGAGAGCATCGGCCGCAAGCTTGATTTCCTGGCCCAGGAGATGAACCGTGAAGCCAATACGACTCTGTCCAAGGCAGGCGACCTCATCACAAGTGATCTGGGCATCGAGCTCAAGACCATGATCGAGAAGCTCCGCGAACAGATTCAGAACATAGAGTAATCACATAAAGGAGAATCGTTTTGGCAAAAGAAGGATTACTTGCAGTTGTATCGGGATTCTCAGGGGCCGGCAAAGGCACCATCATGAAGAAACTTTTAAAGACCCATGACGGGTATGCCCTGTCTATTTCAGCGACAACGAGAAAGCCCCGCTCTGAGGACAAGGACGGCGTGACCTACTTCTTCAAGACAAAAGAAGAGTTTGAGTCCATGATCGAAAAAGGCGAGCTCTACGAGTACGCCTCCTATCAGGGCAACTACTACGGGACGCCCAAAGCCTATGTCGATGAACAGAGGCAGGCCGGCAAAGACGTCCTTTTGGAGATCGAGGTGCAGGGAGCAGCCAAGATCAAGGAAAAGTTTCCGGAGACGATCCTTGTCTTTGTGACGCCGCCCAGTGCAGAGATTTTAAGAGACCGCCTGGTCGGCCGCGGAACGGAGACAGAAGAAGAGATCAGAGGCAGACTGGCAAGAGCTGCCGAGGAGGCAGCCCTCATGGACCGCTATGACTACATCCTGGTCAACGACGATCTTGACAGAGCTGTGGAAGAGCTGGATGCTTACCTTCACTCCGACCATAAAAATAAGGACAACAAAGAGATCATTGAGAAAATGAACCGCGAGCTCGCGGCCTATGTGAAAGGAGATACCCAATTATGATGATGCATCCTTCCTACCGGGAAATGATGGAAGTAGTCAACAAAGAGAGTGAGGACGATACCACTCCGATCGTATCCAGCCGTTACTCCATCGTCATGGCTACCGCCAAGCGTGCAAGACAGATTATCGACGGTGACGCACCTCTCATTGACAAGGCAGAAGGCAAAAAGCCTCTCTCTGTCGCAGTCGAGGAAATCTACCAGGGCAAAGTCCACGTTCTTCCGGATGATACCGACAAGAACTGAGGAAAAATGAGGACAAGGGGACGGTTCTTATGTCCTCACTTTTTTGTGAGGACATAAGAACCGTCCCCTTGTCCAAAAGAGGAGAAATGTATGAAACTTTTGATGGTATCGCTTGGCTGCGACAAGAACCGGGTCGACTCCGAGCGGATGCTTGGTATCCTGGCCGCCCATGGCTACACCCTGACGGACGACGAGGAGGAGGCCGAGGTCGCGGTTCTCAATACCTGTTGCTTCATTGAAGAGGCCAAGAAGGAGAGCATCGACAACATCTTCGAACTTGCCCGCCTCAAGGAGGAGGCTAAGCTCAGGGTCCTGATCGTGACCGGATGCATGGCCCAGAGGTATAAAGACGAGATCCTCGATGAGATTCCGGAGATTGACGCCATCGTGGGTACGACCGGCATCGACAGCATTGCAAGAGCTGTCGACGATGCCTTACAGGGCCGCAGGGATTCCCTCATGGGCGAGGATATAAGCACAGATCCGGATCTCGGCGATATGAAGCGCGTCATCACGACCGGTGGCCACTACGCCTACCTTAAGATTGCCGAGGGCTGCGACAAGAGGTGTACTTACTGCGCCATCCCCGATATCCGCGGTCATTACAGAAGCTACCCCATGGAGAAGCTTGTGAGAGAAGCGCAGGAGCTGGCAGATCAGGGCGTGCAGGAGCTGATTCTTGTCGCCGAGGAGACCACACTGTATGGAAGGGATCTCTACAAAAGGAAGTGTCTGCCGGAGCTGCTCCGTAAGCTCTGCCGGATCGAGGGCATCCACTGGATCCGCATTTTGTACTGCTATCCTGAGGAGATCGACGATGAGCTCATCGAGACCATCGCAGCGGAGCCGAAGATCTGTCATTATCTGGATCTGCCCATTCAGCACGCCTCGGACAGCATTTTAAAGGCCATGCACAGGAGGACGACCCGCGCAGACCTCGAAGTCCTGATCGACACTCTGAGAAAGAGGATCCCGGATATCGTCCTTCGTACGACCCTGATCACGGGTTTCCCCGGGGAGACAGAAGAAGATCATGAAATTCTGAAGGATTTTGTCCGCAAGGAGAAATTCGACCGCCTGGGCGTCTTCACCTATTCCAAAGAGGAGGGGACGCCGGCCGCTGCCATGAAAAATCAGGTGCCCAGGAAAATCAGGAACAGGAGGTACAACGAGCTCATGGCCATGCAGCAGAGGATCTCCCGCGAAAATGGGAGGAGCCGCATCGGCAGCGTCATGGAGGCAGTCGTCGAGGGGGAACTTACCGAGGACGGCGTCTACGTCGCCCGCACCTACGGCGATGCTCCCAATGTGGACGGCCTTATTTTCTTCCCCCGCGAGCGTGAGCTTCTGAGCGGAGATTTTGTCAGCCTTGAAATAACAGATGCTTCAGAATATGATCTCTATGGAAAGGAGTATATGCAATGAACTGGCTCAAAAACATGAATCTGCCCAACAAACTGACCTGTCTCAGAATGGTCATGATTGTTCCCTTTATTATCTTCATGCTCTACGGAAGAGGAGAGGGCGTCTACAAGGTCCTCTCTCTGGTCTTCTTTATCGGGGCATCTTTCACCGACATGCTGGACGGCAAGATTGCCCGCTCGAGAAACCTCATCACCGACTTCGGCAAATTTATGGATCCGCTTGCGGACAAACTTCTCGTCTGCTCCGCCCTCATCTGCCTGGTTGACCTTGACCGCCTGCCGGCCTGGGTCTGCATCGTCATCATCGCCCGCGAGTTCATCATCAGCGGCTTCCGTCTCATCGCAAGCGACAACGGCATCGTCATCGCGGCCAGCTACTGGGGCAAGACAAAGACCGTCTCTCAGATGATCATGGTCGTCATGCTGATCATTCATTTTACAAAAGAGTCTGCGCCCGCTCTTTACTATCTGCAGAACTTTATGATCTACGCAGCGTGCGCCCTCACCGTCATTTCCCTGTGCGATTACATCATAAAAAATAAAAATGTAATCTCAATGCAGAAATAAAAACATTTACTTTTTAACTTTACTGTATTAAAGTAGTAACTGATGTTTTCCATTAGAAATCTGTAAATGTTGGGAGGTAAATGAAGTATGGCTAAAATTCAGATGACAACCCCGCTGGTCGAGATGGATGGCGATGAGATGACACGTATCCTGTGGAAAATGATCAAGGACGAGCTCCTTCTTCCTTTCATTGATCTGAAGACAGAGTACTATGATCTGGGTCTTGAGTACCGCGACAAGACAGACGATCAGGTGACCATTGATGCTGCAGAGGCCAACAAGAAGTATGGCGTCTCCGTCAAGTGCGCGACCATCACGCCGAATCCGGCCCGTGTCGAGGAGTATGGCCTCAAGAAGATGTATAAGAGCCCGAACGGTACCATCCGTGCCATCCTGGATGGCACCGTCTTCCGTACCCCCATTCTGGTCAAGGGCATCGATCCTTGTGTCCGCAACTGGAAGAAGCCCATCACCATCGCCCGTCACGCTTACGGCGACGTCTACAAGAACACGGAGATGAAGATCCCGGGCCCGGGCGAGGCAAAGCTTGTCTTCGATGGCAAGGACGGATCCCACATGGAGAAGACCATCTTCGACTTCGAGGAGCCGGGCATCATCCAGGGCATCCACAACCGCGACGCCTCCATCGAGAGCTTCGCGAGATCCTGCTTCACCTATGCGCTCGCTGAGAAGAAGGACCTCTGGTTCGCGACCAAGGATACCATTTCCAAGACCTATGACCGCGACTTCAAGGAGATCTTCGAGAAGGTCTATGAGGAGTACAAGGACCGCTTCGAGGAAGCCGGCATCACCTACTTCTACACCCTCATTGATGATGCGGTCGCAAGAATCGTCCGCTCCGAGGGCGGCATGATCTGGGCATGCAAGAATTACGACGGCGATGTATTTTCCGATATGATCTCCACGGCCTTCGGATCCCTCGCCATGATGACATCCGTCCTTATTTCCCCGGATGGAAAGTACGAGTATGAAGCAGCCCACGGCACGGTCCAGAAGCACTACTACAAATACTTAAAGGGCGAGGAGACATCCACCAATTCCGTCGCTACCATCTTCGCATGGACCGGCGCTCTTCGCAAGCGCGGTGAGCTCGACGGAAACAAGGAACTCATGGATTTCGCAGACAAGCTGGAGAAGGCAACGATCGACACGATTGAGGGAGGCACCATGACAGGCGACCTTGTCCGCATGACGACTCTGCCGAATCCAAAGAAGGTGGACAGCCTGGGCTTCATTCAGGCCATCCGCGCGAATCTCGAGAAATCACTGTAAAGAAACCTATCTCACACGTGGGGCGGCGCCGGGAAATGCATTTTCCGGTGTTTGCCCCATTTTGTCTGGTGCCTGCCCCCAGACATTTACGTTACTGTTCACGGGTGGGTCACTTCGGCGCTTCGCACAAAGGCCTTCTTCCTTCACTTAGTCATTTTCGCCGCAAAAGCAGTCGGCGAAAATCGAATGCGCTCTGGAAGAAGGCCTTTGTGCTCCACGCCGGGGTGCCCCGTGAACTGTAACACATCTACAACAGTTACCAACAATTTTTGAATTGCCTGGTGACAGGCACCAAAACTACAGGGAAAATGATATTAAACGTTGTTCACATTCAAAAAGCATTTGATGGAAAGGAGATCTTAAAGGAGGTCTCCTTTCCTGTTGAGGATCATGAAAAAGCAGCTCTGGTCGGCGTCAACGGGGCCGGCAAGTCCACTCTTCTCAAGATTATCATGAAGGAGCTGGATCCGGATTCCGGCGAGGTCGTCCTCTCCCGCGACAGAACCATCGGCTATCTGGCTCAGCACCAGAATGTCATCGGTGACATGACCATTTACGAGACTCTGCTTGAGGTGAAGAAGGATGTTCTCGAACTCGACCGAAAGATCAGGGCGTCGGAGAAGCGCATGGCGTCGCTTACGGGAGAGGAGCTTGCATCGGAGATGGCGGACTACGCCAGGATGCAGGAGGCCTTCGACCGCGCCAACGGTTACGCTTACAGGAGCGAGGTAACCGGCGTCCTCAAAGGTCTGGGCTTTACAGAAGAGGATTTCAACAAGGAGGTCCGCACTCTCTCAGGAGGCCAGAAGACCCGTGTCGCACTGGGACGCCTTCTTCTTACATCTCCGGACATCATTCTTCTCGACGAGCCGACCAACCACCTGGACATGCACTCGATTGAGTGGCTGGAGGGCTACCTCATCAATTATAAGGGCGCCGTTCTCATCGTCTCCCATGACCGCTACTTCCTCAATCGTGTCGTGACAAAAGTCATCGAGATCGAGCGGGGGGAGTCCCATGTCTACCACGGCAACTACGACGACTTCAGCACAAAAAAGGAGCAGCTCAGGAAGGCCGCCTATGCCGCCTATGTCAACGCCGAGCGGGAGAGAGCGCATCAGGAGGCTGTCATCACCAAGCTCAGACAGTTCAACCGCGAGAAGTCGATCAAGAGAGCGGAGAGCCGGGAGAAGATGCTGGCAAAGATGGACATGCCGGACAAGCCACAGGAACTCGACGACGAGATGAAGCTGCGGCTTATTCCTTCCAAAGAGAGCGGCAATGATGTTCTGACCGTGGAGGGGCTCAGCAAGGGCTTCGAAGGGATGCCCCTTTTTGAAAATGTGGACTTCGAGATCAGGAAGGGGGAGCATGTAGCTCTCATCGGAAATAACGGAACCGGCAAGTCCACCATGTTGAAGATCATCAACGACGTTCTCGCGCCGGATGCCGGTCGGGTCACCTTTGGGGCAAATGTCACTGTCGGTTATTACGACCAGGAGATGCAGGTCCTCGACAGTTCGAAGACGATTTTCGATGAGATCTCGGACGACTATCCGACGCTCACCAACACCAGGATCCGCACGACCCTGGCCGCATTCCTCTTCACCAATGATGATGTCTTTAAGCTGATCGGGGACTTGAGCGGCGGGGAGAGGGCCCGCGTCTCTTTGTGCAAACTCATGCTCGGAAATGCCAACTTTCTCATCCTCGATGAGCCGACCAACCATCTGGACATCACCTCGCGTGAAGTGCTGGAGAGCGCCATCCGCTCCTATGAGGGGACGGTTTTCTATGTCTCCCACGACCGCTACTTCATCAACCGCACAGCCACGCGTATTCTGGATCTGACGCATAAGCAGCTCCTCAGCTACGGCGGCAACTACGACTACTATCTGGAGAAGAAAGAAGCGGTCGAGACGGCCTGCCTTGCCATTCCGAAAGAAGTGGAGGATGGAAAGGAGGAGAGTTCTTCCAAGGCCTCCTGGAAGGAGCAGAAGGCCATGGAGGCGGCCCGCCGCAAGAAAGAGAATGCCATTGCCAGAGCTGAGAAGACGATTGCGGACCTCGAGAAGCGCGACCGGGAGCTCGACGAACTCCTGCAGGATCCTTCCATCGGAACTGACCTTCCCCGCCTCACGGAGCTCTCAAAGGAAAAGGAAGAAATCGCCGCAAAACTGGAGATTGCTTACGAGGAGTGGGAAAACCTGTCGGAAGACGGGTAATTGACAAGGAAAATAAGGACATATATAATAAAAGGGATTGCACGAAAGCAGAAGTCAAATGCAGGGGCACCTGATATGAAACATGTCGTGACAGCAAAAGAGATGAAGGAGAGGGACACCCGGACCATCACGTATCTGGGTGTTCCTTCCTGTGTGCTTATGGAGCGGGCAGCCTGTGCCTGTGCAGAGGCTGTCATGGAACTTGTCAGAAATGAATCTTCCCCGCGGGTTCTGGTCCTGTGCGGGTCCGGGAACAATGGAGGGGATGGCTTTGCCTGTGCGAGGATCCTGTCCATGAAGGGAGTTGCCGCCGATGTCGCATTTGCAGGAAATCCTGAACACATGACGGAGGAGACGAAGCGGCAGCATTCCATATGCAGAAAACTGGGAATTCCGGAGATCACAAATCCGAGGCTTGAGGACTACACACTGCTGGTCGACGCCCTTTTTGGTACAGGACTTTCGAGAAATGTGGAGGGACATTACGCCGAGCTGATCGGGAAAATCAATGACGCCGGCCTTCCTGTTGTCTCTATTGATATCCCGAGCGGGGTGGCAGCAGACACAGGGGCGGTGCTCGGCTGCGCTGTGCGTGCATCTGCGACAGTTACCATGCAGCTCCTGAAGCCGGGGCTTCTCCTCTATCCCGGAGCGGCGTTTGCGGGAGATGTGATCATCACCGAGATTGGTGTTCAGGACATACCGTCCACGTCTCCTGTTTACTTGCTTGAAAAGGAGGATGCGCCGTCCGTTTTTCCTCACCGCCTGCCCTATGGCAACAAGGGTACTTTCGGTAAGGTTCTGATCATCGCAGGATCAAAGAATATGGCGGGAGCTGCCGTGCTCTCGGCAAGAGCGGCTCTTTCAAGCGGTGCGGGCATGGTCAAAGTCCTGACGGAGGAAGTCAATCGGACGATTCTTCAGACGGCTGTTCCCTGTGCCATGCTCTCAACCTACACAGGGGCGGAAGAGGCGATCGAGGCCCTGAAGGGCGATCTTGAATGGTGCGACACAGTCGCCGCCGGTCCCGGTATGGGACGGACAGAGAGAACCTGGGAGATTGTCCGCTATTTACTTGAAAATGCGGAGAAGCCTCTTATCCTCGATGCGGATGCCCTGAATGTTCTCGAGGGGAAGACAGAGCTTCTGAGAGAGCACGAAGAGTTTCTGACCATCACGCCGCACATGGGGGAGATGTCCCGTCTCACGGGAGACCCCATCCCCACTCTGAAGGCAGATCCGATCACTTCTGCGAGAAGATTTGCAAAGGAGCATCAGATTTACTGCGTCATGAAGGATGCAAGAACCATCACTGCCTGTCCCGATGGGACGGTCTACATCAATACTGCCGGCAATGACGGTATGGCGACAGCCGGCAGCGGAGATACGCTGACAGGGATTCTCGCGTCTTACACAGCGCAGCACGCAGAACCTTTTTCTGCCGTTCTCCTGCACGCCATGGCGGGCGATGCCGCGGCCATGGCGATCCCCAAAGCCTCTATGACGGCGGGCGATATCATTGAAGGCATCAAATCTTGTTTATGAGGTGAAAAAAAGTGAAAAAGTACAGCCGCGTCCGGGCAGATATTGATCTTGACGCTGTCGACCACAATTTTGAGGTCATGCACAGCCGTCTGCGCCCGGATACAAAGATGTGTGCTGTTGTCAAGGCAGACTGCTACGGCCATGGGGCCCTGCAGATTGCAAGATTCATTCAGGATAAAGACTACATCTGGGGGTACGCATGTGCCACAGCGGAAGAAGCCATGGCTCTGCGCTCCGGCGGAATCAATAAGCCGATGATTCTTCTCGGTTATTCTTTCCCGGAATCTTATGAGGATCTCATCGATTATGACATACGCGCCTGCGTCTTCGATGAGGATACAGCCATGGAGCTCAGTAAGACGGCGGAGATGCTGGGCAAGACAGCGCTTGTCCACATCGCGCTTGATACGGGAATGAGCCGGATCGGATTTTCGGACACCGAGGAGTCCGTCGAAGTGATCCGTCGGATCGCGGACCTCCCGCATCTTACGATCGAGGGGCTCTTCACTCATTTTGCAAGGGCGGATGAGGAGAGCTTTGAACCAGCAGAAGCTCAGTTCAACCGCTATATGGCATTTTCCCACGCACTTGAGGACAAGGGCATCCGCATCCCCATTCATCACTGCAGCAATTCGGCTGCCCTCATGCGCCGGAAGGACATGAATCTGACCATGGTGAGACCCGGCATCACCATCTACGGCCTCACGCCGTCCAACGACATCAGGGGAGAAGTCATGGAGGATCTCGTGCCGGTCATGAGTCTTGTGAGCCATGTGAGCTTTGTCAAGACGATTGCGGCAGGATGCGCCGTCAGCTACGGCGGCACATATGTGGCGCAGCAGCCCACGCGCGTCGCCACAATTCCGGTCGGTTATGCGGACGGCTATCCCAGGACGCTCTCGGGGAAGGGCTCTGTCCTCATTCACGGAAAACGGGCACCGATTCTGGGCCGCATCTGTATGGACCAGTTGATGGTCGATGTGACGGATATCCCCGACGTGCAGCGGGGCGATGAAGTGGTTCTCCTGGGGAAACAGGGGGATGACTTCATCACAGCGGAGGAGCTGGGAGACAAGAGCGGAAGATTCAACTATGAGCTCGTCTGCGACTTCACCAAGCGCGTGCCGAGAAATTATCTGCTCCACGGTATGGTTCTCGAACAGGTTGATTATATTTAACAGGTATGCTAGATTTGTTTTCAAAGAAACATAAAGAAGAAGATCCGGTCAAATCCGAGGTGGAAGAGGCCGTCGACGAGGCATCGGAGCAGGGAAAGCTGGAGAGCTACGAGGCAGAGATGATCCGCAATGTCCTCTCCTTCAGCGATACGGACGCGAGGGAGATCATGACCCACCGCAATGACATCAAGGCGGTGGACGGCAGCAGAACGCTGGATGAAGCCCTGCATGAGATGATCACAAGCTCCAACTCCCGCTTTCCGGTCTATGAGGAGACGATCGACACCATCCTGGGCGTCATCACCATAAGGGATGCGGCGAGAGCTTTTTTTCTGCATCCGGAGATGAGGGATTCGCCCATCTCTGAGATCCCCGGACTTCTCCGGGAGGCGACCATTTTCCCGGAATCAAGATCGATCGACAAACTCATGCAGTCCATGCGGGCCCAGAAGATCCAGCTCATCATCGTTGTTGACGAGTACGGGCAGACTTCGGGTGTCGTCAGCATGGAGGATATTGTCGAGGAGATCGTCGGAAATATTCTCGATGAATACGATCCGGATGAAAATTTTATCCAGCACGGCTACGACGACAGCATCGTCATGGACGGCATGACACCTCTTGAACGTGCAGAGGAAGTGCTGCAGACGGACTTTCAGACGGAGGACTTCGAGACCCTCAACGGGTACCTGACCGACTGTCTCGGCCATGTCCCCACAGCCAATGACAAGATGGTCACAGGAAATGGTTTCCTGTTCCATATATTAAAGGTGGAAAATCACACCATTCGCAAAGTGCGGGCTGAGCGTCAGCGCCCGGTCAGTGACAAAAAAGAAACGACGTAATAGAAGGAGAAAGAAAGACATGTCAGGACATTCAAAATTCGCCAACATCAAGCACAAGAAAGAGAAGAACGACGCAGCCAAGGGAAAAGTCTTCACCATGATCGGCCGTGAGATCGCCGTCGCCGTCAAGGAAGGCGGGCCGGACGTCAACAACAACTTCAAGCTTGCTGCTGTTGTCGCCAAGGCCAAGGCTGCCAACATGCCCAACGATACGATTGAGCGCGGCATCAAGAAAGCTGCCGGAGACCAGAACGGCGCCAACTATGAGCACAATACCTACGAGGGCTATGGTCCGTCCGGCGTCGCCGTGATTGTACAGACACTGACGGATAACAAGAACAGGACCGCTGCGGCTGTCCGCGCGGCTTTCTCTAAGGGAAGCGGCAATGTCGGAACGCCGGGATGCGTCTCCTTCATGTTTGATGAGAAGGGACTCATCGTTGTCGACAAGGAAGAGTGCGAGATGAGTGCTGACGACATGATGATGGCCGTCCTCGACGCAGGCGCTGAGGATCTCAAGGAAAATGAAGACAGCTTTGAGATCTACACATCTCCCGACGATCTGGAGACGGTTCAGAAGTACATGAAGGAAAATGATATTCCTGTCTCAGAGGCAGAGGTTTCCATGATTCCGCAGAATTATGTCCATCTCGATAATCCTGAGGACCGCGGCAATCTGGAGAGAATCCTTGATCTGCTCGACGAATGCGACGATGTACAGAACGTTTACACCAACTGGGATGAAGAAGAGTAAAAAGCTATGAACAATCTGCTGGCATTTCTGCTCGGGATTCTACAGGGCATCACGGAATTTCTTCCTGTCAGCTCGACCGGGCATATGATTTTCATGGAGCATCTTACCAATTACAGGGATCAGGTCCTCTTATTCCATACCTTTGTGCACCTGGGGACGCTCATCGCGATCTTCGGCTATATGAGGAAGGATATCAAGCGCCTGTCAGGGGAGTCCGTATCGATTGCCAAAGAGGCAGGGCAGAATGCCGGTATCTGGTTTAAGTCCAGAAAGTCGGGAGAGGAGCCCCAGTACAGGCGGGTTATCCGGACCAACTATCGCAAGATGGCTCTCATGATTCTTGTTGCGACCATACCGACGGCCATCCTCGGCGGTATTCTTGAGGAAGTAACCTTCTTCGGCAGTTATTCCATGCTCTACACGGGAGTCGGCTGCCTGCTCACTGCGATCATTCTTTTCGTGACGAGCATGGTTCAGGTTAAGAATGTCATTCCCAAGGACATGCCCTACTGGAAGGCTGCTCTCATAGGCGCAGGCCAGGGCTTCTCGGTTCTTCCGGGCATCTCAGGGCCGGGCGTCAGCATGTGCACCGGCATTCTGTCGGGCTTCAGCAAAAAGAACGCCATTCGTTTTGCCTATCTGCTCTCGATTCCCGCTGTTCTCGGCGGTTTCATCGTGGAGCTCGTGATGGGGATCCGCCTTCACGCCTTTACATCCGCCATCCTCGTCGAGGGCATTCTCGGCATGATTGCGGCATGCATCACCGGCTGGTTTATGATTCGAATCGGACTGCGCTTCACGAGGAAGCACAGCTTTAAGGCTTTCGCGGCCTACAATCTTGCTCTGGGCATCCTCATGATTGCCCTGTCCTTTGTGGCCTAAGGACGAAATAGATAAACTTTTGCCAATGGTCAGCCAGAGTGCTGCGATTGGAAAGTACTTTCTGCGCGGACATCCCCTCAAAGGTCCGCTCCGGAAGTGTTTGCCAATCGCAGCCCAGGGCTGACGAATGGAATGGTTAGCGAGATTGTAACTGTTCAGGACCCGACGGAAAGGTGCCATAAAAAAGCACTTCCTCCGCGGCCACCCCTCAAAGGTCCACTTCGGAAGTGCTTTT
>OMTP01000156.1 GCA_900313955.1 uncultured Lachnospiraceae bacterium
CACTCCGGAAGTGCTTTTTCGAGGCAGCAACTGGCTGACGAGTGAACAGTAACGGTTACAGGTTACAGTTCACACGTTGGCCAACAGGCGCCATGTGGAAAGCACTTCCGAAGTGGACCTATAGGGGATGTCCGCGGAGGAAGTGCTTTCCACATGGCGCCTTGGGTGACCCGTGAACAGTAACCCCAGATCAATCCATATCCGGAACAACTGTGACAAATGCATGACAAATCCCTTTTCTGGTGGTAAAATTTAAGGCATAAGCACAAGTGGAACTTACCAAGAAAGGCAGACAAGCATATGGAACATCTTATCATTGAAGGATTTATGGGTTCCGGCAAAGGTGCCGTCGCCAAGCTGCTGGGGAAAGGCCTGAATGTCCCCGTGGTCGACGTCGATAAACTTGTTGCCGAGCGCCTCAATATGACGTCCGCCGATATCTATGACCGGTTTGGAGAGATCTTCTACAGGGCTGAGGAGACGATCGTCCTTATGGAACTGGCAGGGGACAAGAAACAATCCATCATCGTTCTGGGAAGCGGCGTCGCTATGATGCCGCAGAATCAGGAAATCCTGAAGAAGCTGGGAACGGTTGTCTACATAGAGCTGAGTGAGTCGGCCATCCTGAAAAAGATGCGGGGATCCCGTAAGCACGACTGGATCAAGTCGGAGGACTGGGATGAGCGCGTCCTGAAACTCTATAAGGAGAGGGAGCCGGCCTACCGGAAGACGGCAGATATCGTGATTCATGCAGATGGAAAGAAAGTGGATGAGGTCGCATCGGCGATTCTCGCCGCTGTCAGGAAGCGCGAAGACTGAATACACGGGGACGGTTCTTTTGTCCTCATGTTCCAAGGAGGACAAAAGAACCGTCCCTGTGTACTCAGCGGAAGACCTTCTCGAGCACCTGCTCCTCGGGCATGTCGCAGCCAGTCCAGATCTTAAAGGAAGCGGCACCCTGGCCGAGCAGCATAGAGAGACCGTTGCCGGTCCGGCAGCCGGCAGCATCAGCCATCTGAAGGAGCGGCGTCATGGCCGGGTGATAGATGATGTCGTAGACGAGCGGTCTGGAGGCCAGAAAAGAGGCGTCGGGAATAAGACAGCTTGCTCCGCCCGCTTTTCCGGTATCCATGCCGACGTTCGTGGCGTTGACCAGGATGTCGCAGGACAGGATCTCTTTTTTCATGAAAGCATCATCGTACCTGTAGAGGTGGATGACCGTGGGAGAGACATCGGAAAGTTTTTCGGCCATCTCGGCGGCTTTTCTGCCGGATTCCGGGCGATGGAAGAAGACAGCGATCTCGGCGGCCTTCTCAAGAGCTGCCTGGATGAGAATGGCGCTTGCGGCGCCGCCCGTACCTAAGAGAACAATCTTTTTCCCTGTGACATCTGTTCCCAGGGATCGGATGGCGGAGACAAATCCAATGCCATCTGTTGTGTAGCCGAAAAGACGGCCGTTTATATTTTTGACTGTATTGACGGAGCCGCCGATGCGTGACGCAGTCGCGAGCTCATCGCAGAGGGCCGCCATGATCTCTTTGCAGGGCATGGTGATGTTCCAGCCGGCTGCATTTTCCTCCCTGAGCGAGTCGACGACAGCCGGGGCCCTCTCGACGGTCGCCTCGCGCAGACCGTAGTGAGCGTCTATTTTCAGAATGGAAAAGGATGTATTCATCATCGCCGGCGACTTGCTGTGGGCGATGGGGGAACCGATGAGATAGTAATTTTGCATTGAGCATTTTCCTCCGTGCATTTTTGAAGTGGCTGTGGCATGGTTCAGGATGGGCTCTTGCGGAGGAAAAACATGTTTTCACGAAGCAAGGATGCCCTGTTGAACAGTTACCAATTTTACCACAAAAAAGGGTTGCTATGAAAAAAATTAAGATCAGGCAAATGGAAATAGGGGATGGGATCCCCAAGATTGCTCTGCCCATTCAGTCGACGGCGGAGGACGTCCTGGCGCGCATTCCCGGGGCAAATGCAGATTTCCTTGAGTTCCGCGCGGATGCATTTTACGAGGGGAACAGCGAGGGGGTGCTCGCGGCTCTTCATAAGCTCCGTGAGCGGACGGACCTGCCCATCCTCTTTACCTTCCGCACGGCGGCGGAGGGAGGACCGAAAGCTATCGGGGACATCGCCTACAAGGAGCTTCTTGCGGCGGCTGTGGATACAAAAGACCCGGACTTTGTCGATATTGAGCTTATGCGCAGGACCTTTGACGAAGCCCTGGCCTATGCTCATGCAAAACATGTCCCTGTTGTCGCCTCTTTTCATGATTTCGACGGGACGCCTGCGGAGAGCCGCATGGTTCGCCTCATGGAGGAAATGGAAAGCCGGGGGGCAGATGTGGCAAAGATTGCGGTCATGCCGGGCAAGCTCGCCGATGTGAGAGATGCCCTGACCGTACAGGCAAAGGAGAAGGTGGATCTGGACATACCGTCTCTTGTTATTTCCATGGGGCAGATGGGAGTGAGGTCAAGACTCGACGCCGGAATTTTTGGGGCAGCCTTTACGTTTGGCTGTATGCCCGGGTATGCGAGTGCGCCGGGACAGACGGATACGATCTTCCTGAGAAAGGAACTTGAGCGCAGAAGAGAGTTCGGAGGGCATCTGTTCCTGACCGGTTTTATGGGAACCGGCAAGTCGACGGTTGCAAAGGAGCTGGCCAGGACAATGGGTGTGCCCATGATCGAGATGGATGAAGAGATTGAGAGGCGGGAGGGCCGGACCATAAAGAGCATCTTCGACAGGGACGGAGAAGAGGCCTTCCGGGATATCGAGACGGACCTGCTTCTGTCGCTCGCCGGGCACAGCCGCTCGATTGTCTCCTGCGGGGGAGGCGTGGTTCTGAGGGAAAAGAACCGGGCCGTCATGAAGTGTCTTGGCACGGTGATCAATCTCACGGCGACGCCGGAGACCCTCTATGAGCGACTGAAGGATGAGGCCGACAAGCGTCCTGTCCTTCGCGGACACACGTCTCCGGAGGGAATTGCGGATCTCTACGAGAGGCGGCGTCCCTCCTATGAGGCAGCCATGGACGCCTCCGTTGCGACAGACGGCAGGACGGTCGAAGAGATTTGCCGACAGATACAAAATGCAGAAAGTTCCGTGTTGCAAGAGCGGACTTTTTAGTATAAAATAGAATAGACATTTTTAAGGAGGAATATCTATGGTTTCAGCAGGCGATTTTAAAAACGGCTTAACTCTTGAAATCAACGGACGTGTCATGCAGATCATCGAGTTTCAGCATGTCAAACCGGGCAAGGGCGCAGCTTTCGTACGTACAAAGTTAAAGGATGTCATCAACGGAGGTGTCGTTGAGACTACTTTCCGTCCGACAGAGAAGTTCCCGACAGCCAGAATTGACCGCAAGGAGATGACATATCTCTACAACGATGGTGATCTCTATTATTTCATGGATCCGGAGAGCTTCGAGCAGGTCGCAATCGGCAAGGATGTTGTCGCCGATTCCATGAAGTTCGTCAAGGAGAACGAGAACGTCAAGCTTGTCTCCTACAATGGCAATGTGTTTACCGTTGAGCCGCCTCTCTTCGTTGAGCTTGAAATCAGTGAGACAGAGCCTGGCTTTGCAGGGAACACAGCGCAGGGCGCATGCAAGCCGGCTACCGTTGAGACAGGTGCTGAGATCTCTGTCCCGCTCTTCGTCAACATCGGAGACAAGGTCAAGATCGACACCAGAACAGGCGAGTACCTGTCCAGAGTATAAGGCGAATTTTGAGGGAGCTGCCACAAAAGTGGCAGCTTCTTTTTTTATGCGATCCGGGTCCACTGCCTGGTTACAGTTCACGGGGCACCCCGGCGCGGAGCACAAAGGCCTCCTTCCGGAGCGCATTCGATTTTCGCCGCCTGCTTTTGCGGCGAAAATGACTAAGTGAAGGAAGAAGGCCTTTGTGCGAAGCGGCGAAGTGACCCACCCGTGAA
>OMTP01000157.1 GCA_900313955.1 uncultured Lachnospiraceae bacterium
CGCTCCGGAAGAAGGCCTTTGTGCTCCGCGCCGGGGTGCCCCGTGAACAGTAACTATGTTATCGAGGAGGCTGAAAATGGATGCATCCCTGCTTGCGATTTTCATTATTTTTGTGGTCATTCTACTGACGGCAGCTCTGGCCATTGCGCAGAACAACAGGCACAGCGAGGATCAGTTTAACCGGCGTGTCAAGAAGAGCTGGGGCAGACTCGTCCCCAAGTCCTACCGTCCCGAGGAATTCGAGGCCATCCGCGCCTACTCTGATGCGCACATGTCCTCGTTCATCGACGACCTGACCTGGTCGGACTGCGATATGGATGCTATCTATAAGAAGATGGATCAGACGCTTTCGTCGCCCGGGCAGGATGTGCTCTATGCCTGGCTGCGCCATCCGCTGACGGACGGGCACGTCCTGAAAGAACGGGACACGCTCATTACGGGACTGGGCGAGCATGCCTCTCTCCGCGAGAAACTTCAGAAGATTCTCTTCCGCCTGGGCCGCTTCCCAAGAACTTCCTATTATCGTGCCATCTGTTCGATTTCCTGTTCTGAGAATGCCGGAAAGGGGACAAACAAAAAGGGATCCGCCCTGGATCCTTCTCCTGCCTCTCATCCGTCGGGGATGCCTGAGGATGTACACCGCGTGCAGCCGGCCGGGACAGGCACGGCCGCGGGCCGCACTCAACTTGCTGAGACAGTCGCAGCCACAGGCCGCAGTCAGCCCAAGGGGACAACTTCTGCTGCGGATCATGGACAATCTGTCGGGACAGGCACGGCCGCGGGCCGCGGCCTCTACATTGGTGCAGCGGTTCTGTCGGCGGTGCTCATTGGCCTGCTCTTTGTGCAGCCGGTCGTGTCCGTCATCCTCATCGTGCCGGATTTCATTTTCAACATGCTTCTCTACTTCCGCTCACGCGCGGCGGTGAAGACTCCTGTCCAGGGCTTCCGCGCCATCGACCGGATTCTCAGGGCCAGCGACGCTGTTTTGAAGATGAAATCGGAGGGGCTTTCGGTGGAGGAGGACCTCGAGAGCGACCTCCGGGCTTTCGCGCCTTTTAGAAAATGGTCCGTTTTTGTGACGGCGGGGTCTTCGGAGGGCAGCGGCACGGGCGAGGTGCTGCTCATGTACCTCAACATCTTCTTCCATTTTGACATGATTTTTTACAGACCGGTCATGGAGGCCGCGACAGGACACCGCAGGGAGCTCATGGAGATGTATGAGGTTCTGGGCCGTCTCGACGCGGCGATCTCGGCGGCCTCCTACCGGGAGGCGATGCCTGTCTGGTGCCGAGGAGAATTTTTTGAAGTGCCCGGGGGTGCAGCGGAAGGTGAAGGTGCGGAATCAGCCGGTGGTGTGGCCTCTGCTCGGACTGCCACCACTTCCGCGGGTGCGGCCTCTGCACAGGTGACACTGATTTTCGAGGGCCTGGTTCACCCGCTTCTCGACAAGCCTGTCGCCAACTCCATGACCACGCGGGGCGGCAATCTCATCACCGGGGCAAATGCATCGGGCAAGTCGACATTTTTAAAGAGTGTCGCCATCGGAGCAATCTTGGCCCAGAGTATCGGCACGGTGCCCGCGAGAAAATGGTCCGCACCGTACTTTCGCATTTTCACGTCCATGGCCATCAGGGACAATCTCTTTCAGGGAGAGAGTTATTTCGTCGTTGAGATCCGCTCGCTCGCCCGCATTTCCAATGCGATGAATGAGGAGGGCGCGCCAGTGCTGGCCCTCATCGACGAGGTCCTGCGCGGTACCAATACGGTCGAGCGCATTGCTGCTTCCTCGCAGATTCTGGCTGAGTTTGCGGGGCAGGCAAGGTTGAAAAAGAATTCTTCTTGCTGCCGTGAGGGTTCTCATGGAGAGGACGGCAAAAGGGACGCTCGCCAGGGGTTTGATGAAGAGAGATGTCTGCATGGAGCTGGCGGGGCTTCTGGTCGATGGAAGGGAACACACAGGGATGCGGGACATAGCGTCATATTTGCCGCAACCCATGACGCCGAGCTGACCGACATCTTGAGGGGCTGCTACCAGAATTGGCACTTTGAGGGCAGAGTTGAGGACGGCGACGTCCATTTCAATTATAAGATTCTGGCTGGCCCGACCCGCGAGCGCAATGCAATCGCCCTCCTTCGGCTCGCCGGCTTCTCTGATGAGCTTGCAGAGGCAGCCGAGGTGGAAGCCAGAGGATTCGAGGAGACGGGCGAGTGGAAGTTGAACAGGTATTCCCCGGATTGAAGATTTCCCCGCGATCCGGGTATGGTCGTTCCCCGGATGTGGAAATATTTCTGAAACCGGGGAAAGAAATGAGGAGGATCGACTTCCGGATGGAAGATTTCTGCTCGATCCGGGCAGAGCGGTTCCCCGGATGTGGAAATATTCTTGCATCCGTGGGCCAAAAAGAGAAAGAAGAGCGAGAGGAAGGTAGGATATGAAGGTTATTATTTACACGGATGGTGCGGCGCGGGGCAACCCTAACGGGCCAGGAGGCTACGGGGTCGTCATGCAGTACATCGACACGAAGGGGCAGCTCCACGAGAAGGAGATCTCGGAGGGGTTCCCGCAGACAACCAACAACCGCATGGAGCTCATGGGAGTCATTGCAGGCCTTGAGGCCCTGAACCGGCCCTGCGAGGTCGAACTCCACTCGGATTCTCAGTACATTATCCATGCCATGACAAAGGGATGGATCGAGAACTGGCAAAAACATAACTGGATCAAATCCGACAAAAAGCCAGTGAAGAATGTCGACCTCTGGCAGCGCCTCCTGAAAGCTGCCGAGCCCCACACCATCACCTGGGTCTGGGTCAAGGGACACAATGGCCAGCCGGAGAACGAGCGCTGCGACAGGCTCGCCACCTCCGCTGCCGATGCGCTCCGAAAGTAGGCCTTTGTGCGAAGCGCCGAAGTGACCCACCCGTGAACAGTAACATCAAAAATGCGATCCTCCGACTTGCTCAAATCACTATGGACATTTGAGTCAGGGAAGGGGTATAATTTATATGTTTAGGCATTATCCTTTGGGAGGTTTATCGTGAAAAAGTACGGTGTAAATGAATTACGTAAGATGTTTCTCGAGTTCATGGAGAGCAAAGGGTGTCTCGCCATGAAGTCGTTCTCCTTAGTGCCGCACAATGACGACTCTGTCCTGCTCATCAATGCCGGCATGACTCCGCTTAAGCCCTACTTTACGGGCGAGGAGATTCCGCCGCGCAGGAGAGTGACGACTTGTCAGAAGTGCATCCGCACGGGTGATATTGAAAATGTCGGCCACACGGCGCGCCACGGCACGTTTTTTGAGATGCTGGGAAATTTCTCCTTCGGCGATTATTTTAAGGAAGAGGCGATCCACTGGTCATGGGAGTTTCTGACCGAGACCATCGGCCTAGATCCGGACAGACTCTATCCGTCCGTCTACCTCGATGACGATGAAGCATTTGACATCTGGAATAAAGAGATCGGAATTCCGGCGGACCGCATTTACAAGTTCGGCAAGCCCGACAACTTCTGGGAGCACGGAGCAGGTCCGTGCGGCCCCTGCTCCGAGATCTACTACGACCGCGGGGAGAAGTATGGAAATGGCCCCGAGGACTATGTCGGCGGCGACGGTGACCGCTACATGGAGATCTGGAACAACGTCTTCACCCAGTTCAATAATGACGGCAAGGGCAACTACACGACCCTCAAGCAGAAAAATATCGATACCGGCATGGGCCTCGAGCGCCTGGCTGTCGCTGTCCAGGACGTGGACTCCATGTTCGACATCGACACCATCAAGGCTCTGCGCGACAAGGTCTGCGAGATCGCAGGCGTCGACTATGAGTCGTCCCACGACATCCGCGTCTCCGTCCGCATCATCACGGACCACATTCGCTCGGCGACATTCATGATCTCCGACGGCATCACACCGTCCAACGAGGGCCGAGGCTACGTTCTGCGCCGCCTCATCCGCCGCGCAGCTCTGCAGGGCAGAAAGCTCGGCATCAAGGGCGCATTTTTAGCAGACTTGAGTAAGACGGTCGCCGACACATCCAAGGAAGGTTACCCGGAGCTCGAGGAGAAGTACGAGTTCATCCACAGCGTCCTCGCATCTGAGGAGGCGGCTTTCGGCCGCACCATCGACCAGGGTCTCAAGATCCTCGGCGACCGCGAGGCGGAGATGGCAAAAAACGGCGAGACAGTTCTCTCCGGCGACAAGGCTTTCGAGCTCTCCGACACCTACGGCTTCCCGCTCGACCTGACCAAGGATCTTCTCCGCGAGAAGAACCTGACCGTCGACGAGGAAGGTTTCCAGAAGTGCCTTGCTGAACAGAAGAAGCGCGCCCACGACGCCCGCAAGGTGTCCAATTACATGGGCGCCGACGCGACGGTCTACGACACCATCGACAACGCCATCACGACCGAGTTCACAGGCTATGGCCATCTGACCGGCGAGGGGACCATCAAGGTTCTCACGACCAAGGTCGACGCCGACAACTACGGCGAGCTGGTTCAGACCCTGACCGAGGGCGACGAGGGCACGGTCGTCGCTGACAAGACTCCCTTCTACGCAACCATGGGCGGGCAGGTCGGTGACACGGGCATCTTCAAGACGGAAACTGGTACATTTAAGGTGAATGACGCCATTCAGCTGCGCGGCCACAGAACAGGCCTCGTCGGCGTCGTGACAGAAGGATTCATTTCCGTCGGGGACAATGCGACATTTTCCGTAGATGCTGAGAAGCGTCTCAACACACAGAAGAACCACAGCGCGACGCATTTGCTTCAGGCTGCTTTAAAGAAGGTGCTGGGCAACCACGTCGAGCAGAAGGGTTCTTATAATGACGAGGACCGCCTGAGATTCGACTTTGTGCATTTTAAGCCGATGAGCGCAGAGGAGATCGCTGAGGTCGAGAAGATCGTCAACGACGAAATCGCGGCAAGTCTTGATGTGCATACGGATGTCATGAGCCTCGACGAGGCCAGGAAGACGGGCGCTATGGCCCTCTTCGGCGAGAAGTATGGCGACAGGGTACGCGTCGTCTCCATGGGCGACTTCTCTAAGGAGCTCTGCGGTGGTACGCATGTGGGCAACACATCGGACATCCAGGCTTTCAAGATTCTGTCCGAGTCCGGCATCGCGGCAGGCGTCCGCAGAATCGAAGCTCTGACCGGCCCGGGCGTCTTTGCTTACTATAAGAAGACAGAGGCCGAGCTCGACGCTGTCGCAAAGGAGCTCAAGACAACTCCGGCCGAGGCCGCAGCCAGGGCGAAGCATCTGAATGAAGAGCTCAAGGCCGCCCGCGCTGAGATCGAGGCCCTGAAGGCCAAGGCAGCCCAGGCTTCTCTTGGCGACGTGGCTTCCGAGGCTAAGGACGTGAACGGTGTCAAGGTTCTCGTCAAGAAGCTGGATAATACTGACATGAACGCCATGCGCAATCTCGCCGACACCCTGAAGGAGAAGCTCGGCGACTGCGTGATCGTCTTTGCCACGGCAAATGACGGCAAGGTCAATCTCATGGCAGCGGCCTCTGACGGCGCCGTCAAGAAGGGCGCCCACGCAGGCAACCTCATCAAAACCGCAGCCAAGATCGTGGGAGGTGGCGGTGGCGGCCGTCCCAACATGGCTCAGGCCGGCGGCCGCGACGTCACCCGGATCGACGACGCCCTCGCCGAAGCCGAGAAGCTCGCCGAGTCCCAGCTCGGATAAGTTACAGTTCCCTCGTTACAGTTCACGGGGCACCCCGGCGCGGAGCACAAAGGCCTTCTTCCGGAGCGC
>OMTP01000153.1 GCA_900313955.1 uncultured Lachnospiraceae bacterium
CCTGCTTTTGCGGCGAAAATTACTAAGTGAAGGAAGAAGGCCTTTGTGCGAAGCGCCGAAGTGGCCCACCCGTGAACTGTAACAGTGCTGAACCGTCTTTGATTTTGTGCAATACTCGGGTCGACGCGTTTCTCCTTTTATGCTATAATGTGGGGTGTTTTTGTGAGTATGAGAGGAGTTTTGTTGTGAGTACAAATTCTGTTCAAAAGAAGAAGTTTGAGACATATGAGCCGGCGTCGCTGCTTTTCACAAAGTGGTTTCTGTGGCTCTATTCCATTGCTTTTTTTGTTATTTATCCCTTCTATTTTGAAAATAAGTATTTCAACATGGGTGAGGCCAAGTGGAATTTCTACAAGGCCATTACATTTGGAACGAAGTGGGGAAATCTGCCGGTTCCGGGACTTCTGATGTGCACTGGAGTCTGTGCCATCTGGTATCTGATTACTCTATTGGGGAGAGGAGAGTTCGAATTCAGGGGACTCTGGAAGAAGCTGTCGATCATTGATAAGTTTGTTCTGATCTATCTGGTCTTTGCGATTCTCTCGTGTATAGCAGCTCCGGATAAGGAAAATGTCATTTGGGGATATTCGGGGTGGTATATGGGCCTTGCCGCTCAGATCTCTTTTGTCATCCTCTATTTTCTTATGTCCAGGTTTTCCTCCATCAGCACAGTAATGAAAGTCTGTGCTTTTGCGGCGACCGGTGTAGTTGCTCTGATTGCGGTTCTCAATCGTTTTGGATTGGATCCCCTGGGTATGTATGAAGGGGTTGATATTCGAAGCGGAGAAGCTCATGCTTTTCTGACTACGATGGGAAATTCTACCTGGTACGGCTGCCTTCTGGGAATCATGCTCGCTATGGGAATCGGCCTGTTCTGGTATTCTGAGAAGACATGGGTCAGAATTTTATCGGCTATCTTCTGCTTCATTTGCTTTATGTCTGCTGTGACATCGGATTCAGATGCTATCTTTGCGGGCATCTTTGCCATGTACAGCGCTCTTTGGTTTTTTTCATTTTCAGAGGCAAGGAAGTTCGTCAATTTCTGGGAAGCGATAGCACTGTGCCTTCTGGCCTTCCGATTTACGGGAATTCTGCAGAAGGCATTTCCCGATGCATCCATCACGACTGGAAGCATAAGCCTTTTTATGTCGCAGAATGCGATGCTCTGGATTCCGACGATCGCTGCGGCGCTCCTCAGCATTCTCCTCTACAGGTCTAACTTAAAGGGAAAGGTTCACATTGAGAAGATCACCTGGCTCAAGCATCTTTATTTTATTGTCCTGGGTGCAGGTCTCTTCCTGTTTATCTTATTTCTGGTGCTCAATTCGACCGGAAAGCTGCCGTCTTTTGTGAAAGGAAGCGACAACAACTACCTACTCTTTAATGACTATTGGGGGAACAATCGAGGCGGTATCTGGCGTGTGTCGCTTGGTACTTTCTTTAAGAGCTTTGCTGACCATCCGCTCAATGCTCTGTTCGGATGGGGACCAGACAGCATGGTGACCGGCATTTATACATATTATTCCGAAGATCTGGCAAATATTGTCAGTGCGGCTTCTATGGGAAGTGCGGCGGTTCTGACCAATGCCCACAATGAGTGGCTGAATCTTCTGCTTTGTACAGGACTTACAGGAGGCGTCGCCTATCTCGGCATCTTCCTCTCCGCTGTGCGCCGCTTTACACATCATGTGAAGGAGTATTCTGAAGTCAGCACGATTGTCATTGCTGTCATCACTTACCTTGCTTTCGACTTCTTCTGCTACCAGCAGATTATCAGCACGCCGCTCATCTTTATCCTGATCGGCCTCGGCGAGTTCTATATCACCGGCAGGGATGTTGAGGAATAAATATGGATACTGGAAAAAAGAAAATGGAGGGGAAATATCTGTACAGAAATGTCTGCTCCATTCTGATCACTTTTCTCTGTACATTCAGCTTCTATGTGGTCTGGTATGATTTTGTAGAAGACAATAATCAGACAGGACACCTGCTGGGTCGTGGCAACCTCATCATGGCGTTTGCAATTTATATGGGGCTGCTGATCTTTCTTTTTCATAATCTGGGTGGCTTCGCCATTGGGGTGGATCGAATTTCCAAAATCATGGCATCTCAGGTCATCTCTCTTTTTCTCCTGGATCTTCTGGAGACATTTATTTCCTGTGCCATCACCGGTAATTTCCGCTTCTGGCATCTCTTTGCGATCCGCTATCTGCTCCTTTTTCTGGGGCAGTCGTTCGTGATCTGCTTTCTCACTTACTTCCTCGTTGCCATTTACAGAAGAAAATTTCCACCTCTGCAGGTCCTCGAAATCTATGGAGAGCATAAAAAGCATTCCTATTGTAAAATGGATGACCGCCCGGACAAGTATCATGTTTCCGGACATGTAAGCTATCTTGAGGGAAATGAAAAGATCATTCAGAGAATGCAGAACTATGATGCGGTTCTTATCAATGATGTTCCGGATGAAATTCAGGGAAGTATCCTCAAGATCTGCTTTGATCTCAACAAGAGAGTGTACTTCACCCCGAGAATTTCGGACATCATGATCAAGTCCTCTGATAATCTCAACCTTTTTGATACACCGCTTTATCTGCTGAGAAATAAGGGCATGTCTTTTGGCCAGAGGTTTTTCAAGCGCCTTCTGGATCTTGTTCTCTCAGCCATTGCTCTGGTCATCTTATCACCCCTCTTTCTTGTCGTTGCCATCTGTATCAAGGTGGAGGACGGTGGACCTGTCTTTTATAAGCAGGAGAGATGTACGATCGGAATGAAGAAATTCTGGATCTATAAGTTCCGCAGCATGATTGTCGACGCAGAGAAGGATGGAAAGTCCCATCCGGCGGGAGAAAAGGATGATCGAATCACAAAGGTGGGACGTGTCATTCGTGCGACCAGAATTGACGAACTGCCTCAGCTCATCAATATCATCAAAGGAGACATGTCCATCATCGGGCCAAGGCCTGAGCGCGTGGAACATGTGCAGAAGTATATCGATGAGATTCCTGAATTTAAATATCGCTACAAGGTTAAGGGCGGCCTCTCCGGCTATGCTCAGGTCTATGGAAAGTATAACACCAGCGCCCTTGACAAACTGAAGTTGGATCTCATTTACATCACCAATTATTCTCTGGTTCTGGATGTTCAGATTGTGTTTGAGACATTTAAAATCATTTTCCAGAAGGAGAGTACAGAAGGCTTTTCGGAAGAACAGCAGGAGGCCATCATGGATGATGATCCGGATGACGAGAAGGTGCCTGGCTTTTCAGACCATGATTTGTCGAGGAAAGATTGAAGATTTATGAGTAAGAAAATAGCTATTGTATCCTTAGGGTATTTCTGGTTTCCATGTGAATCGGGGCCATCCCGCTTCTATCAGATCGCGACGACGTTTGTCAAAAATGGATATGAAGTGGAAGTCATTACGACAGACTTTCAGCATTTCAAGAAGATTCCACGCGATAAAGGAACTATACTTTCCCAGGGATATCCGTTTAAGATTACTTTTATTGAGACCATGCCCTACAAAAAGAATATTGATCCCAGGCGGGTCATCAGCAACCGCCTTGCGGAGAAAAAGGTTCGGGCCTATCTTTCTGCACACATGGATGATTACGATGCAGTCTATGTCTCTATTCCCGCCAATAATATAGCAGCGGCTGTGACGACGATCTGCAAAGAGCATGATGTACCCTGTGTCGTGGATATCGAAGATCTGTGGCCGGAGGCTATGTCTATGGTTATCAAGAGTGCTGCAGTCAGAAAGGTACTTCTGCAGAGCTTTTTTAAAGATGCGGAGACGACGTATGCCAACTGCTCAGGTGTGATCGGAACTTCTGAAGATTATACAGCGCGGGCCTTTCAGTACAAGAAGAGACAGATTCCGAGCAGTACCGTCTATGTGGGCTGCAATCTTGAGGACTTTGACGAGGGCGTTCGGGAATTTCGTGAGGAGGTTAAAAAGCTGCGGGGAGAATTCTGGGTCTCCTATGCGGGATCGATCAGCACGAGTTATGATATTCGCACATTGCTACTTGCCGCGCAGGATCTTCTGACGTCACATCCGGAGATCAGGGTGCAGATTCTGGGAACTGGTTCTCAGAAGGATGAACTGGAATCTTTTGCAAAAGAGAACAAAATCAGCAATGTCACGTTCTGGGGGTTTACGGCTTACCCAAAGATGGCTGCCGTTCTCGATCAGTCTGACCTGGTGATCAATTCTTTTATTAAGGGGGCTCCGCAGAGCATCGTCAACAAGGTGGGAGATTATCTGGCATCCGGTAAAGCAATGATCAACACTCTGGAGAATCCTGAATTTTGCAGGCTGGTCGAGAATAACCGTGTAGGTATCAATGTTCCACCGGAGAACAAAAATGCCCTTGCGCATGCCATTGTGTCTCTGGAAAATGATGAGGCACGTCGAGCAGAGATGGGCAGGAACGCCAGGCGGCTAGCTGAAAATGACTTTAACAGAGAGAGCAGCTATCAGAGAATCGTCGATCTCACAGAACAATGTATCGAGAATAAAAAATAATATGGCCAAGATAAGTATTATCATCCCAGTTTACAATGTTGAAAACTATCTGAACCGGTCTTTAAAAACAGTGACGCAGCAGACGTTCAGTGATCTTGAGATTGTGCTCATCGATGATGGCTCGACAGACAGGTCGGGAGAACTGTGCGACGAATGGGCGAAGAAGGATCAGAGAATTCGTGTCCTCCATCAGAAGAATCAGGGAGCCGGTGCTGCGAGAAACCATGGTCTCCAAGTGGCGACAGGGGAGTACATAGGCTTTGTCGACAGCGATGATTGGATCGACATTCATATGTATGAGAAACTCATGGATCTTCTCGGCCGGTATCCGAATGCACAGATTGCTATGTGCGGCACGCAGAGGACAAAGGGATCGGATCAAGAAGAAATTGGGAAAAAGAAAAACGCGGAAGTTAAAGTTCTGGATCACGATCAGATGCTGCGCCGTTTCTTTCGAGAGGATGGCGGCGAGAGCGACTTTGGCATCTACACAAAGTTAATCCGGCGGGATGTTCTTTCTGAATTTCATTTTGTCGAGGGGACCATCAGCGAAGATGTCATGGCCAGCTATGATTTTATTTCCCACTGTGACCACATGGTGATGACATCTGAGAAGCTTTATTCTTATTTTGATAATCGTTCCGGTGTCACAAAGAGCCGGGCATCTCAGAAGGACTTTGAGTATATCCGGGCCTTTAAAAAGATTGCCTGTGATATCAAGAAGAAAGAACCAGGCCTCTTTGAACTTGCAAAGGTGAATTATTACCGGGCTAATTTCACGATTTTAAGCAAAATGAAATTGTACGGTTTTGACAGAGAAGATGAGAAGCTGCTTCTGGAATATAAGAAATTAAAAAGGATTGTAAGAAAGCATTTCCGGGAGATCTGGAAGATTAAGATGTCTTTTTCCCGGAAACTTCTCTTACTTTATGACTGTATCTGAGTTTATTTCCGGATAACGAGGTGTCTGTATGCGAATCATGTATTGTATCGGCAGCATGGTGACGAGAGCCGGTATGGAGACGATCCTCTACGCAAAAGCCTGTGAGCTTGTCGAGAGGTATGGGGATCAGGTCATCATTGTGACGACGGATGAATCGAAGGGTACATTCTGTTTTGAACGTCATGAGGGAATTCGTCTCATTGACCTCAAACTAAATTACTACACGACTTTTGATCGACCGGCATCTGCAAAAAAATACCTGGAGCTTGCTCAGAAACTGAATGCCCATAAAATAAGACTGGGCCAGGTGATTCGGAAAGTGAGGCCGGACGTCATCATTTCCCTCGGAGACTGTGACGAATGGGTGCTGCCCTATGTTCATGGAGACATTCCCATTGTCGATGAATGTCATTTTCATAAAACCTATCGCATGGAGAGAGAAGCGACGGTTTATGAGAAGGTTCGGGCCTTTTTTAATGAGAAGCTGAAACTCAAGTACAATGCCTTTGTTACGCTCACTGAAAAGGATAAGGATGCCTGGGGACTGCCGAACTGCCTCTGCATTCCAAATTTTAGTATCTTTGAGTCTTCGGGCAGACGAGCAGACCCGACATCGCACAGGGTGATTGCTGTGGGGAGGCTCGATGAGCAGAAAGGGTTTGATCGACTTCTTGACATCTGGGAAAAAGTGACGAACAGCTCTTCTTATGATGCGAGCTGGAAGCTTTATATCTTTGGTGAGGGGACAGATCATGGGAAGCTGCAAAATCAGATCGAAGAGAATGGGATTTCCGACAGCGCATTTCTCATGGGCAGTACAAACCACCTTCTGGACGAGTATTGCGCGTCCTCCATTCAGGTTATGACGTCCCGCTTTGAGGGATTCCCGCTCACTCTGATCGAAGGCATGTCCTGTGGCCTTGTACCGATTGCTTATGACTGCAAGCAGGGCCCCTCTGAAATTATTACGGAGGATGCCGGGTGCCTCATTGAAGAGGGAGATGAGAAGGCATTTGTAAGGGCTCTGCTGCATCTTATGGAAGATGAAGAGGAAAGGCGGATAAGATCCGGGCAGGCGCTCGTTCGCAGTCGTGCATTTTCCAGGAACACGATCATGCCCAGGTGGAGAGAGCTTTTCCTCCGACTGACGCAGGGAGGTTCCTTTTTCGATAAATATCAGATCGTGGAGACAATTGGGGAACAGAACAATGCGGGCAGCAAGGCCACTGCGGATGTAACAGAGATCGCATCGGAGTGTGGCTATCAGTCTCTGTCCATTCAAATCGCACCGCCTGATGAGTCCATGCTTCATAAATTGACCAAGCAGTTCGGCTATGCAGATGCCTGGCTGAAGATCGAAAGAGAGATCCCGGACAATGCCATTGTTCTACTGCAGCATCCCTTTCACTATCGCGAGTGGGGCCGGGGAGAGTGCCTCCATCGGCTGAAGAGGGAGAAGGGTGTTCGTTTTATTTCTCTCGTTCATGATGTTGAGGAACTCAGAAAGTACAGATACAACAGGTATTATGAGCGGGAGTTCAACGAGATGCTGGATATTGCGGACGTGCTCATCGTTCACAATGAGAAAATGAAGGAGTTTTTTGTGAGCAGAGGGGTAGACAAAGAGAGAATTGTCTGCCTGTCGATTTTTGATTACCTGCTACGGGATCAGAATGAAAATGAGCTGCCAGCTGATGACTCTTACCGGGCGCTTACGATTGCGGGGAATCTGGATGCGGAGAAGAGTGCCTATCTGCAGCAGCTCTCCGGGCTTGAGAACCTTACAGTTCATCTCTATGGTCCCAATTATGATGGGACGAAGACGATGGGGGAACACATTTTGTACCACGGAGTAGTGCCTGCAGATGACCTTCCCAGGAAGCTGACCACTGGTTTTGGCCTTGTTTGGGATGGAAGCAGGACCGATACGTGTGCAGGGGATGCAGGGGAATATCTCCGCTATAACAATCCCCATAAGCTCTCTTTGTATCTGGCATCGGGGATTCCGGTGATCATCTGGAAATATGCTGCAGAGGCTGACTTTGTGACGAGCCACAGACTTGGCTTTGCAGTTGCAGGCCTGAAAGAGGCGGAAGAGAAGATTCTTTCCTGTTCGAGGGAAGAATATGTGCAGATGCTGCATTCTGTAGAGAGGCTCAGGAACGAGCTGATCCACGGAGAGTATACGCGCTCGGCACTTGCGGAAGCAGAGGCCAGAATTCATTCGTAAAATGAGGGTAACTGTTCAGGACGGGCTCTTTGCGGAGAGAAAAACATGTCCTCAGCGGCGAA
>OMTP01000054.1 GCA_900313955.1 uncultured Lachnospiraceae bacterium
AATTCCCTGCCGAGGAAAATCCGTACCAGTAGCCGTCGCCTCCGTCAAAGAAATCTCCCCAGACGCTGTAGTCATCGCCCCAGACAAAGGAGGTCGTCGCTACGGATTTTTCCTCAAGGATTGAGGTTGTCGAATCGTTCAGCTGCTCATTCAGCCCGATGGTAAAGGTCGGGACCCGCAGCTTTCGAATTACAACCGCGGAATCCTTATAGGTGATCGAGGTCAGGAGCTCCTTCTCCCAGTCAAAGGCGACTGCATTGAAGAGCATCTGCTTCCTGGCATCCGCCACATCCCCGATGTTTACCCTCTTCATCATCTGAAAGGTCGCCTTGGTTCCTGCGGAGCTTCCGAATGCGTTCGTCCCGCCCCAGCAGGAGGTCAGCGCTGCGGCTGCGATCGTCCCGTTGCCCTGAGATGGTGTGAACTCCCAGACGAACTTATAGCCATTATCGAGCTTCTTACTCTCTGACTGGTTTAGGCTCCCTCTTGCCACATCCGCCGTGGAATTCACATTGTTGGAGGCATAGGCCACCGGCAGGTTGTCCGTCGGTGGGTAAATGTTCGCTGCATCCTCCGTCAGAGGCTTTGAAAATAATAAAATCCCGCCGATCAGGTTCGGACAGATGGGCAGCATGGTCTTGTACCACTCCACCTCGTTGATCGTGTTTCCGGTCGTGTAATGGACTCCGAAGGGATTATAGGCAAAGAGGTCGTTCACCGCCTCTGTGATCATGTTCTCCTCCGTGACCGTCTCCACTGCCCCGGTATTGGAATCCGTGAGCTCGATGGTCATCCTTCCCTTTAATTTCATGCTGTACCTCCCGTCTCTATGATCTGCCCGAAGGCTCCGACCTTCTGCCTTCCGGTGATGGTGTCGCTCCAGTAATAATTGACGACCCACTTCACTTCCTTCGCCATAACTTCCGTAAATGCGATAGGCCTTATCGCTGCCGACAGCCTGAAGGGCTGAATCTTCTCATCGATTGTGATCTTTCCATCCCAGGCTTCCTTCGCTGCCATGGACTGTCCGCTGATCGATGCGATAATATCTCCGACTTCAATCCTCCCAGTCCCGCCGGTCATCCTCAGATACACGTTGAAGGTATTCGTGTAATTGGCGATGACGTTCTCGATCGGATAATAAAGGCTCAGGATATGTTTCCCGGAATGCCAGGTCTCCACCGGCACCGGTGTCGTCAGCTTCGTATCATTGAATTCATAAGTAATGATCCCCTCTGCCTGCCCATCCATTTCAATCGTGACCGGCAGCGCCACCTGGATGACTGTCTCTGACGTGCTGGAGGATTCTGCAGTGGTATCCGTTCCGCCTGCATCAGTGTTTCCGCTTGTGTCGCCGGTTCCGGATTCGGTCGAATCCGTACTTTCTGAAGTGTCTCCAGCTCCCATCCCAGCAGAATCCGATGATCCGTTATCAGTACCGTCGGCATCCGATATTCCAGAAGCTGTGCTTACCGGCAGTGCCGGAACGGTAATGCTACCCGCCGCCTCTCCTGCCTTCGTCACAGCCTTCGCCGCCACATTGATCATGACCTGCCCAAAGAACTGAACATGGTTTGCTTCCGAGGTCGCGAACTGAATGCTGATGATCTTCTTATCTGTCTCCGCTACGTCAATGACAGAAGCATTGGTAAAGGTATGAATTCCGATTTTCCCCTGCTCAATGGAATTCATCAGGCCGGCAATATTCTTATCGTTCTTGGACTTCGACTGAGCCAGCAGCGGATTCTTGCCGACGCACTTCAGCGTCTCCTTCCCGCCGATCTTGATCTCCATAGAGGTAATGGCTGCCAGCTGACTTGCGTCCGCCTGTCCACCTGAAAAAGTCAGCACATCCCCAAGATCCAGTGCCGGATTTCCGATCGTGTCCGACTCAAAAGGCACATAGCGGATCTGTGCAATGTCATTCAGGATGTTCCTGCAGAGCATCTCCCTGGTCTCTTCCAGGCCGAACTGCAGGAGCGGATTCACGCCCAGATTCATGGTCAGGGCATCATCTGTCTCCAGGGCATAGTATTCAGCAATCTCAGTCCGCCGGTTCGTGGAATTGACCGCCGTATACCTAGTGATGAAATCCGAAAAGCTGGAGGAAAATCGGTGCTTCGCCTCGTAGGTCTGAACAGGGCTCATGCCATACTTTCGAAGCTCCAACTTCCCTTCCCGGTTGATAACAAAAAAACCTGCAAGGACCTGCCCAACGTAATAAAGGCAGTCCCTGTAGGTTTCGATATCATTCTCCGTATAGATGGACAGCGTCTGCGTCCCGTTGGTCATGGCCTCGATCTGCTCTTTCGTCTGTGCCATTTCTACCTTGCAGGCCTTGCAGCACAGAGCGATAAAGTCATATGGCACCCCGATGGTCTCAAAGCCATTGAAGTTCCGCTCGAACCGGAGCATGTAGTCATAGCCCTTCAACTCCAGCGTCCTGACCTTCCGGTTTGCCTCCGAGACCTCGAAGATTCCCATAGGAACCGTTTCATAGGTTCCATCTGTTAGTTCCAGATGATAGAAGAGCTCGATCTTGGCATCCTTCAGGGTGTAGCGGTCGATGGAGGAGAATAATGAGATTCCGAACTCCGCCGCATACACCGTCCCCATCTCGATCTCCGAGGAACCGCAGCACTGAGCGGAAATATAACCGGATCCCTTCACAATATCCTCCGGACCGAACTCATAGACCGCCCCGCCGGTCGTCGTAATCTTCCCCGTCCAGTAATAATGGCGGGTTTTCATCTGTACCGCCTGTAGAAACACATCACTCACCGGATACATACCCCGCCTCCTTCCTTATTTATGGCAAAAGAAAAGAGACCGGACTGCTCCGATCTCTTGAAATCATTGGCTTCAATCGCCGTTAAATGCCTCGACAAACTGGGAGTTGTATGGTTTACAAGTGCAGCATATAAAGGTACGAGTCTCTATCCGGGTACGTATACTCGAAGGGTATGCTCCTCTTCGCAATCCTTATGAATCCATTCTTTTCATAAAATCTATGAGATGCCGTTGCAACGGAGGGCGTATCAAGGAGAATAATTTTGAACCCTTGTTCCTCTGCCCATTCATGGAATTTTTTATACAGTTTCAAGCCAACCTTTTGACTGCGGTAGTCCTCACGCACGAAAAATTTCTTCAAAACAGCATTATGGTTTCCATAGTTCATCAGAGCAATCGTACCAATAACCTGACCGTTATCAAATGCCAGCCAGAAGTTGCCGCCACCCTCAATATAGCTCTTATTGATATCCAAGAGATCCGGCTGCTCTTCTACGGACAGATTAATCCTTGCTTCATCATTCTGGATATGAAGTATAAGTGAAATTATTTGATTCTTATACTGATCCGAATAGCTCATAATATTCATGGCACATTCCTCCGAAAATCACTTTCGATGATTCAATCAAACAAATACTGATTTGAAATCCCCGAAATCATAGGTGTTTACCGCTGATTATAGGGCTTTAATAAAACCCTCTGAAACCGTTGAAAACAAAGGATTTTTCACAATCTGCTCACCGAATCCATTTATTAATTGTTACACCGTTTCTACAACGCCCTCGCTGCTCATAAGGGCAAAAGCAAGGGCAAGAAAATCCCATAACAGGATATAACAAGGTGTGGCAATCGGGAGCCTGTGACATATGTGCGAATAAAGCAACAGCACGAATTATCGGGCGGCTGGAAGTATTGTAGTGCTTTCAGCCGCTGTATTTGTATCTATATCATTCAATCTTGAGCATACGATATCCAATACCCACATGTGTCTGAATAAATTGCGGAGAGTCAGCGGTTGGTTCAAGTTTTTTGCGTAGCGTGAACATAAATACCCGTAA
Organism: uncultured Lachnospiraceae bacterium; assembly: GCA_900313955.1. Lineage (GTDB taxonomy): Bacteria > Bacillota > Clostridia > Lachnospirales > Lachnospiraceae > Chordicoccus. Next base: position 3,849 of record OMTP01000054.1, read on the forward strand.
AGAGGCAATATCATTATCCCAGCTTCGTCCCCATATGCTTTGGGTGATATACGTATGCGTTAGTACTTTTCCGGTGTTTTTAGCCAGAAGGCAGAGAAGCTTGAATTCAATAGGCGTCAGCTTCAGTTCTTCGCCGTTCAAGAATGCGTAACCTGCGGGATAATCTATTTTCAGGATACCATTCGTATAGACAGAACTGTCATTATTGCTGTCGGTCTTCATCATGGAAAGGCGTCGGATTGTAACACGAAGACGGGCGAGCAGTTCTTCTACAGAGAAAGGCTTTGTCAAATAATCGTCAGCGCCTGCATCCAGAGCGGTAATTTTATCATCATCTTCACTTCTGGCGCTGATGACGATAATCGGCATATTTGACCAACTTCTGATCTGCCTGATAACCTCGATACCATCCATATCCGGAAGGCCCAGATCCAGAAACACGACATCGGGATTATGGGATGATGCCATCATGATAGCATCCCGGCCTGTTGGTGCTGTCAAGTATTTATAGTCGTGAGTTTTTAGTGTTGTACTCATCAGGTTGCGGACCGGTGCGTCATCCTCAACAACAAGAATCACAGGTTTATTCATCGATTGTCACCTCCTCTGCCGGCAGAGAAAAAGTAAAGCAGCAGCCGGTTGGATGATTGTCTGCCAGGGTTATAGTCCCTCCGTGAGCTTCTACAATGGATTTGCACAACGCAAGCCCAAGGCCGACTCCTCTTCTGCCGTCCGATACATTGGTTTGCCCTGTATAGAACATCTCGAAGATATGCGGCTTTATACTGTCTGAAATGCCGGGACCATTGTCCTTAACATGTACAAGGATGGTGTTTTCAGCCTTCTCACTGATGATTTTGATTTCAGAGCCGGTTTGGGTGTTTTTTATGGCGTTATTGAGCAGATTGATCAATACCTGTGTGATAAGTCTTGCGTCCATTCTGGCAATCAGGACATCGCTGCTTTGCTGAACGATGATATGATGTTGGGAGGCGTTTTTGTCAATATGCCGCAATGCCTCTTCAATAACATCATTTACAACTTCCATAGACAGATGAAGATCCATTTGACCATTTTCAATACGTGAAATGGAAAGCAGGTTCTCAACAAGATCGATCAGCCACTCCGAATCATCATAGATGTCAGAGAATATCTGCTTTAATGTCTCTGTATCCATCTGATCATAATGTGTCAGAAGGTTGGTTGCGTTCCCCGATATAGATGTAAGCGGAGTCCGGATATCATGAGAAATCGAGCGAAGCAGATTTGACCGGAGCTGCTCATTCCGCATGGCTATTGCCGCCTGCTCCTTCTCTGTAGCGTTTCGAAAGCCTTCCAGGACCATAGCACATTCGCCGATGATCGAGGAAAAAACACTGTACTCAAACGCTTCAAGACTGTCGCCATTTAAGTAAATAGCAATGACGCCGTAACAATACCCGTTTATACAGATGGGATGATACAGCGATTTTGCCTTGCCGAACATCTCGGTATGAGCGCCAGCAGCAGCCTGATTGAGAAAGACCCATTGAGCAATCTCGGCTTCATTTTCGTTCTGCCCAGATGACTTGAAATAATATGGAGAGGCATTGAGCGCCACAGTGCTATCAAGCTCTTCGTTATCAGAGCATGGGAATACCATCACGTCACGGTCCAGCAGCGTTTTCACCTGCTGTGCGGTGATACGGATCACTTCTTCTGCGGATTCCGCCTTCTGCAGCAATTGATTCGTATCAAAGAGGACCTTCGCTCGAAATGCCTCGCGGGAGGATTGCCTAGCGTTTCCTTTCAGCTTATTTGCCAACGTACCGGTAATAAGAGAGGCGATCAACATGATCGCAAACGTCACAACATACTCGGGCTCATACGTATGGAAACTAAGCTTTGGTTCAATGAAGAACCAGTTGAACAACAGTACACTTGCCAGAGAACTCACGGCACTATAGAGCGGGCTGACAGTCACAGCAGAAATAATTAATACACCAAGAATGAAAACCGTAATGATATTTGCTTCTGAAAACCTGAACAGTGTGAAAAGAAGGCCTACTCCGGTGGAGGCAATAAGCAGCATAAGTGTGATGAGGGAATCCTTCCATGTTGGGCGGATCTGTTTTGTAAGGTTAAGTTTTTGAGTTTGCCGCTTTATATCCGCTGAAGAATCCGGTATGATATAGACATCCACGTCGGGCGCATCCAGAATGATCTGTTCTGTCAGGGAAGCCTTGCTCCAGAAGTGCGGCCTCTTTGCACCGCTCCGTCCTACCACAATTTTAGTGGCTCCAGAAATGTGGGCGTATTCGGCTATTTGAACAGGAACATCATTGCCCACAACTGTAACAATGGTAGCGCCGTTTTGCTCAGCAAGCTTTATGTTGTTTTGAAGGCGCAGCTTGTCTGATTCAGGAAGAGAATCATAATTGGAGGGCTTCACATAGATGGCTGTAAGCGCGGCATGGAAGGCCTCTGCCATCTTTGCGGCTGCATCTATGACCTTCTGATTTGAAGGAGAGGAGGACAGACATACAAGGATGCGTTCAACGCTCTCTATATCTTTTTCCATCCTTTCACCCCCCTTCACTTCCTTAAATTTAGATTTTACCACAAGCAGCAGCATTTTTCCACTTTTGCAAAATATATTCAGCTTGCATGATAATCGTATTTAACCTCGCAGCCGGATTCTTCAAGGTACTCGATCATGCACGGATCAACTGTCTTGCAGATGATGATTTCAAAATCATCTGCATTTGAAAGCGAATTCAGCACTGTATTGACCTCTTTTGAAATTATGTCTTTGTTTTTTCCTTTGGTCTCAGAAATATATATCTTCCTGCATGGGACCTGAGGTTCCTGATACCATTGATAATTTTCATCCATAAATTTTCCAAAGCGGTCTACTACAAAATATCCGAAAGCAAAAAAAACAACCATCATTACTGCGAGCAGAATGTCTTCCATGTGAATTCACCTCTTCCGCGGGATAAAGAAGAACTATATTTTAAAGCACTTTTGCATAGATTTTCGCTCCCCCAATACGAGCATCGTCTTGTTCTCATTAAGAATAGTTTCTGGTGTTACACTTAGATTCATTTTCCCGTTATTCTTTATAGCCATGATATTGATTCCATAGCGTTTCCTGATGTCGATTTGCCCGATTGTTTTTCCAACCCAGTCCTTTGGAACAACAACTTCGTAGATCGCATGGTCATCATCAAGGCTGATATAATCAAGAATATGATTGGATGCATAACGGATCGCTGCCCACTCCGCGACTTGCTTCTCAGGATTGATTACCTCATCAGCTCCATTTCTCAGTAAGAATTTTGCCTGAACCTCTCTGTCCGCGCGGGATACAACAAGTCTTCCGCCCAATTCCTTCAGGAGAGATGTGGTTTCCAATGAACTCTGAAAGTCACTTCCTATTGTCACGATACAGACATCGAAATTGTTGATTCCGAGAGAACGCAGGAAAGCCTCATTTGTACTGTCCCCGATCTGCGCATCTGTGACCAAAGGAAGGATCGCGTTAATTCGCGCCTCGTCCCGATCCACAGCCAAGACCTGATGCCCGAGATCGTGCAGCTGCTTTGCAATCATGGTTCCGAAATTGTTGATGCCAATAAGCAGTATGGATTTCATATCCGTGCCTCCTCGTCTTCATCCGACGATTATCTTCTCTACAGGCCTTTGAGAGACATCGGTGCTTTTGCTGTTAATGGCAGCATAAATCAATGTCAGGCCACCCACTCGTCCTAAGAACATTAAAAGAATAAGTATAATGTGTGAAACAAGGCTGAGCGAAGGGGTAATCCCCAACGACAAACCGACCGTTCCGATAGCAGAAACTGTCTCAAAAATGCAGGCCCCGATCGGAAGTCCATCCGCCATGCTGATCACGGCAGCACCGATCATCGACAGAATCAGATACATCAATAAGAGCGTTGCTGCGTTTCTGATTGTCTCGTCTTCGATCCTTCTTCCGAACAGCTGCGCACTTTTTTTCCTCCGAAAGACGGAGAAGGCGCTTGAAAAAAGAACAGCAATTGTTGTTGTCTTCATGCCTCCGGCAGTTGATCCGGGTGATCCTCCGATCAGCATCAAGACGATCAGCAGCACACTTCCTGTCCCCGACAGAGAAGAAAAGGATGCTGTGTTAAAGCCTGCGGTTCTGGGTGTTATTGCCTGAAACAGAGAAAGGAATATCCGGTCTTTAACAGATCCTTCGGTATATTCAAAAAAAAGCAAAAGGAACATTGGAACGATGATCAGAACGCCTGTCGTTGCAAGAACAACTTTACTCTGCATACGGTAGCTGCGAATGTGATGCTTATTGGTGGCGAGATCTTCCCAAGTGAGGAATCCTATACCGCCGACGATGATCAGTAGGCAAATCGGTATAACGATTCCGGGTTTATCTACAAAGGATATCAGAGAAGAAAACGGACCGGTTTTATCTCCCATAATATCAAAACCCGCATTACAGAAGGCGGAGACAGAATGAAAGAAGGACAACCATATTCCAGCAGCTCCGTACTGACTGCAAAATGTTGGCATCATAAGAAGCGCACCAGATACCTCCGCGATAAGTGCAGTCTTAAAAATGAAGCCGGTCATTTTCACGATCCCACCGATTTGATGGGCTGAGATACTATTCTGAAGTATGCTGCGCTGTAAAAGAGAAATCTTTCTCCCGGAAAGCATTGCAATGAATGCTGCAACGGACACGATCCCCAGACCTCCGATTTGGATCAGGATCAGAATCACAGCCTGACCAAACCCGGACCAGTATGAAGCGGTATCTCTCACGACCAATCCGGTAACACACACGGCGGATGTGGATGTGAACAGGGCATCCTCGAATGATGCGATGTTGCCCTCCTTTACTGCAAAGGGAAGCATCAGCAGAGCTGTTCCGATCAGTATTAATCCCAAAAATCCAAAGATGATAATTTGAAAGGAGGATAGGTCTTTTTTAAGTAATCGTATAGCCATAATCGTCCTCCCTTCATTTACTGTGAGCACATTGTACAGCACAAGTCACAAAGACGGCATTAAGGTACTATGCCTAAGAATTAAAATTGCATAAAGAAGGAATAACGCCCTGCAAGCCTCAAAACTTGCAGGGCGATTCTATGTATGCACCACAGGGGCTTCCTGCGGTGTGTTTTTCTGTCTTAGCGTCCTCTATCGTAGTCATAGCTGCGGTGTCGCGGTTCCTGCCGCCGTGCATCGTTCCGGCGCTTGGCCTCTGCGTCATATTCCCAGAGTTTCTTTCGGATGCTCTCTTTTTCAGGTGGTTTCTGCTGGGGCATTTCTTCGCCTTTGACCTGACGCTCCCATGCGATCAGATCACGGTTGTACTGCTCTACAAGGGCCGTTGCGTTATCATACAGCCGTTTGAATGCTTGCACATCGGGATAACCGTCCTCTTTGAGGATTCCCGGCAGCCGATCCATACGTCGGTCGATCTCCTGCTGTACACCTGCAATCTTTTCCTGTAGGGCCCTGCGCTCTTTTCCTTTGAACAGTCCGGTCGTCTCGGCAAGCTGCTTTTTCAACTTGGGAATCTCCCCGTGCATGAGCTGCTTGATCGCCCTGGCTTCATCCTGTACTTTGACCATCAGCTTCTGCATCTTGCGGTACTCCTCCATATCAACGGACAGTGTAGGCTTGGGCGGGATCTCCGCCTCACGGATCAATACCTGTAGGATTTCTTTGGCCTTCTGGATGATACCCCGGAACAGTCCCGGCAGCCAGCCGTGCTTCTGCACGGACCGGGTGGCCTCGTTGTAGACGTGTTCATTCTTGATCTCTATGATCTTGGATTCTTCGATCCCGGACACCAGCGCCATATCCGCCGTCCTGTTCCAGTCCTGCCTTGCGGCATTGTCCGCCTCGATCTCCGCAGCCTTCGGGTTGTTCTTCCCGATCTTCTTTGTGGGCAGATAGACGCTGTTGGGGTCAAATACCTTCAAGCGCCGTTCCGGGTCGTGGACGTGCCGATTGATGAGGGTGGTGTAGAACTGCTTTGCCTCATCCAGAAACAGCTCGTTCTTGAATACCTCGTCCTTTGCCGTAAACAGGTGTTTTTCGTAGGCATCGCCTTTCTTGATGACGGTGCAGCCCTCCCGGATTTGGCCGTCCTCGCCGGTGATCTCCTTCTTTGTCCGTACCCGCTTGCCGAGTTCATCATAGAAAACGCTGCGGGTGGCGATCTTGACCTCCGGCTCTGGCAGCAAGCGCCGCTCCGAAAAGATCAGATGGATATGATAGTTTTTCTTGGTCTTGTTGTGGTGGAGCGCCGAAACGCATTCCACGTCGTACCGTTTCTTGAACTGCTCCGTGAACTCCCGCAGCACCCGGTTGGGATCAAACTGCGTGTATTCCTCCGGCAGCGCAATGATCAGCTCCCGTGCCTCGATACATTTTCCCTCTGTCCCATAGCGTTTGAACTCCTCTTGGCACTCCTTCGCCAGATCGTTCCAGAAGGTCATATCTTCCCTTGTGGAGAAGGTGGCGTAAAGGTACTCTTGTCGCTTTGGGTCTGAGATATAGGATATTCTTCCCTTGACATTGGACAGCTTCGACATCTGGATAAAGCTGTGCCGTGCCATCGTTCACCTCCGTTCTTTCGTCCTTCGTCTCCCGTCCTCCGTCCCCCGTATGTTGTCACGCCGCCGCAGCGGTGGGACAACACCGGAAAGCGCCGGGCGGTTTCCGGCTGCGCCTTAAGTCCTCCATCGCCGGGACTTAAGACGCAGGCCCTCCGCAGGAGCGAAATACCTCTTGTACAAATCGCCAGATTTGTGCGAGGGGTGTATTTCGCTCTCAAACGGCGAGGCCTTTTTTCTGCTGTGTCCATCCTTTAGCGCACCTCCCGGACGTCTGCCTGATTGAGCAGGTTTCTCCCCTGATTGACGGTCATGAAGTTCTCCAGCGCATCCCTTCGGATGATCGTCTTCCTTCCCACTTTGAGTACAGGGAGCTTCCCCCAGTCCACCAGCTTCCGCATGGTGTTCCGTCCGATCCCGGACATTTCGGCGGCTTCCTCGATGGTCAGTCCCATTTTGACATCTCTCATTTTCTCACCTCCATTTTGCAAATACCTGTTTTGCAACCTTTGCTCTGCCATTATACTTATTTCGCCTCCACTTGTCAACTCATTCTGCAACCGTATAAGAATTATTTTTGAAAAAATACGCAAAATAGGGTTGCAAATTAGGTTTGAGTATGCTATACTTGCATTCGTTAGGAGGTGAACACCTTGAAGACAAAAGAAATGTTCAGCCCGAAACAGGTCGGTGAACGGATCAAGGAGCGTCGGACAGAGCTCAAGCTGTCGATGCCGGAGCTGGGAAAGCGGATCGGCGTCAACAAATCCACTATCCAGCGGTATGAAGCAGATGGGGTCGATCCGAAGCGCACCATGATCATCAATGGTCTTGCGGAAGCGCTGCTTACCACTCCCGAATGGCTGACGGGGCTTTCCGACGATAGGGAATACAGCATCTATACTGTCTGTCAGCTGGACTTAGAGAAACACATTAAGGGTTATCTGGAAACGGTGACGAACACCGTCAACGGAGAGCCGCACCAGCAGCTGTTGACCACCTTCCTCGGTCAGATCGTGGACCTCTACACCATTCTCACCAAGTATTGGGCGGTGTCCATGAAGAAGGTCGATGAAGTGGCAGAGGACGAAGGGCTGAAAGAGTCCATCGGCAAATATGCGATCCATATCGGCTCCA
>OMTP01000158.1 GCA_900313955.1 uncultured Lachnospiraceae bacterium
ACGCGTCAGCCGGTTGCTGCCTCGAAAAAGCACTTCCGGAGTGGACCTTTGAGGGATGGCCGCGAAGGAAGTGCTTTTTCGAGGCAGTTCTGGCTGCCCCGTGAACTGTAACAGAACTGTAACCTTTTTTCTATCTTTTTTCAAAAACAATTCTTACAATTTCTCATCTGTGATACAATGGTCATATCTGTAAGTGTAACTATTCAGGATGTGTTTTTCACGAAGCAAGGATGCCCTCCTGAATAGCGACCTGTAAGTTTTTATTCCCAGTAATCAGTTTGTAGACGAAGAGGAGGTACTGCAATGTCTTACGAGAAGATCGCGTATCCAGTGAATCTGCAGCCGGGGTGTGTCGTGGGAATCGGGGCGTCAGCCGGCGGATTGGAGGCGCTCGAGCAGTTTCTCACTTTTCTTCCAAAGAATACGGGCATGTCCTTTATCATCATCCAGCACCTGTCGCCGGATCACAAGAGCCTTTTGGTGGATATCCTCGGCAAGTATACATCCATGCAGGTGGAAGAGATCCGGGACGGCATGCAGCTTGAGCGCAACCATGTCTATACCCTTCCTCCCAAGTATAACGTGGAGATCACATCGGATATTCTTCATCTGAAGGAATATGACCACTCCCAGATTAACCACCCGATCGACATTTTCCTGCGGTCCCTGGCACAGGCGTATGAGAACAGGGCGGTCGCCGTCATTTTATCGGGTACGGGATCCGACGGAACAAACGGCATCCGTTCCATCAAAGAACAGAACGGCATGATCATCGTGCAGGACCCTGATTCAGCCAAATTTGACGGCATGCCCAGAAATGCCATCAGCACAGGCTTTGTCGATCTCATCTTGAAGCCGGACGCCATCGGCAAGGAGATGGCTCATATCGCCCGGTCGATGAGTGATACAGACGGCAAGCTGCAGCTGACGGATGGGGATCTCCTGTCCCGCGTCTTTTCTATATTAAAGAGCGTCACGAATATCAATTACACTTACTACAAACAGACGACCATCTTGCGCAGAATTGAGCGTCGCATTGTCGTCACACATTGCCAGAATCTTCAGACCTATGTGGAGTATCTCAAGAACAATGAGGACGAGGCCAAGGCGCTCGCCAAAGAAGTCCTGATCGGCGTCACAAGCTTCTTCCGCGATCCGGAGTACTTCGAGACTCTGAAAAACCGGGTCATCCGCGAGATCGTGAAGGAAGCCCGCAACAAGGAACAGATCCGCGTCTGGGTAGCAGGTTGCTCCACAGGCGAGGAGGCTTATTCCATTGCCATTCTCTTTGCGGAAGTTATGGAAGAGGAGCAGCTTACGCGAGATGTGAAGATCTTTGCCACGGATCTCGATGCAGACTCTGTCCAGATCGCCAGCCGAGGCGTCTTCAGTGAAAATATCATTGAGGACGTGAGCGTGTCCCGTCTCAGCCGCTATTTCACAAGGAAGGGCGGCAAGTATATTGTCAACCATGATGTGCGGAAGATGATCGTTTTCGCCCAGCACAATGTCTTCCAGGATCCGCCATTTGGACGTCTGGATCTCATCAGCTGCCGCAATCTGCTCATTTACTTCCAGACGGTGCTCCAGAAGAACCTGTTCAGCATTTTCCATGTTGCACTGAAGGATCAGGGCTACCTCTTCCTGGGCAAATCTGAATCGGTGGGGGACTACTCCGATGTCTTTCGACCCTACTGCGCCAATGAAAAGATCTTTGTCCACAATGCGACGGGGCGACTGCCGGTTCATGAGAAGATTAAGTATACCCTGGACAATGTAGAGAGCAACCTGGCGCTGAAGACGCCGGAGCGCATGGATAATAAACAGATCGCCGGGTATACAAGCGGAGAGCTCAATCTCAAGGTTCTTGAGGAACTGCTCCCGGCTACGATTGTCATTGACTCCGATAATGAGCTGCGCCATTCCTTCGGTGACTGCAGCAGGATTCTCACCATCCCGGTCGGCAAGTCGACCCTGGACATCTTCCTGCTTCTGCGCAATGATCTCAAGATCGCTGTCTCTACGGCGCTGAAAGAGTGCCGTGATAAAGAGATGCGCGTCAGCTACGACAGAATCCCCGTGGTCAATGAGGGAAATGAGTCGTCTCTCACCCTGGTCGCCATGCCTCTCCCCGATAAAATGGGAGAGAAGACGGGGATGACGGTCCTCTCTTTCATTCCTGAGGGGCAGGGCATCGGTGCAGAGAAGGAAAATGTGACTCACTATGACGTCAATGCCGCTGCTGCCCGCAGGATCTCTGACCTTGAGAAGGAACTCAAGATGACGCAGGACAGCCTGCACCAGACGGTTATGGAGCTTGAATCCGTCAATGCCGAGCTGCAGGCGGCCAATGAGGAGCTGCTCACATCCAATGAGGAGCTGCAGAGTTCCAACGAGGAGCTGCAGTCTGTCAATGAGGAACTCTACACGGTCAACTCGGAGTATCAGTCCAAGGTCTCTGAGTTTGCCGCCGTCAACAACGATATGGCCAACTTCCTGTCCTCCACCCTTGTGGGGATCATGCTGGTCGACAGAAATCTCAATATTCGCAAGTTTACGGAATACATCGGATCAGAATTCAAGATTGCAGATCAGGATGTAGGCAGATCACTTCACTTCCTCGCCTACAACTTTGCTTCGATCAATCTTATTGACCTCTCCAGAAAAGTTCTGGAGACCAGGGATCCGGTGGAGTGTCAGACGACATCGGTGGCTGGCAAGACCTATCTCATCCGCATTGCTCCTTATCGCGTGACAGACGATTCTGACTTCGAGGACACAGAGAGCGGTCAGAAGAAGCGCGAAATCATCAAGGGTCTTGTGATTACGGTCGTGGACATGACGCAGCAGGCCAACGACGAGCAGCAGCTGGAGCAGATGAGCGAGGCACTGCAGATCGCCGCCAGGACAAGTCAGGAGAAGGAAAGCTTCCTTTCCAACATGAGCCACGATATGCGAACACCGCTCACAGCCATCATGGGTCTTCTGGAGATCAGCCTCGGGGAAGAGAATCTCTCCGACTCCTTCAGGACAAATCTTGAGAAAATGCAGTCCTCCAGCCGCTATCTTCTTGACCTCATCGACGAGGTTCTGGAGACCAGCAAGCTCGATGCGGGGAAAGTGGTCACCGTCTATGACACGGTTCATGAGATGGATGTGCTCGAAGAGGTAAATGCCATCATCGAGGAGAAGGCGAAGAGTGCCCGTGTTCACTATGTTTTTGAGGCGCGCAACTGCAACAATGAGATTGTCATGATGGATATGGATCATGTTGCCCGTGTCCTCATCAATTTACTGGGAAATGCCGTCAAGTTTACACCGGCCAATGGCACGGTGACTCTGCGCGTCGATGCGGAATATATGCAGGACCGGTGCGTGCGTCACACCTACACCGTCTCTGATACCGGCTGCGGCATCAGTCCTGAATTTATGAAACGCATGTATCTGCCGTTTGAGCAGGACACGACGCAGGATACAGGCGGTCATCAGGAGGGGACCGGCTTAGGTCTTTTTATCTGCAAGCGCCTGACGGAACTCATGAACGGAAGCATCCAGTGTGTCAGCGAGGTGGGAAAGGGGACGACCTTTACGGTTGTCTTTACATATGATCTGGCCTCGAAGGATCAGATTCGTCTCCATGAGAAGAAGAGCGGCATGAGCGAGGAGCACAATCTGGAGGGCATCCATGTCCTCATTGTCGAAGACAATCAGCTGAATGCAGAGGTGATCCTTGATCTTCTCTCCCTGAAAGGAGTTAAGGCGGATATTGCAGTCAATGGTAAGGATGCCGTCGAGAAGTTCGAGAGGGCGCCGGCAGGGACATGGCAGGCCATTCTTATGGATCTTCGCATGCCGATTGTGGACGGCTTTGAGGCTGCAAAGATGATCCGAAAGCTGGGCGATCCGGACAAGGCCAGTGTTCCGATTATTGCTCTGTCTGCAGAAGTCTACGAGAAAGTCAGCTCTGAGTGCACTGAGGCCGGCATGAACGCGTATCTGGCAAAGCCCGTCAACTCGAGGGAGCTCTACGCGATTCTCGAGAAGAATGTGAGCGAAGTGCCGAAGGCGTAACTGCTGGTCAGTCATTTACTCCATGGAACTGTTCAGCAGGCCTGACGGAAGCGCTCTCCAATCGCGCAGCTGGATGACGAGTGAACTGTAACCTGGAAAATGTGAACGATCCGTCGAAGTTTTGACACAGTAGCTTCAATTTCAAAACACAGAAAAGCCACGGATTCCGGGCATAATAAGAACCATCAAAGAGATAAACAAAGAACATATGAGGAGGTTCTTATTATGAGAAATAGATCAGCCTGGAAGAAAATGGCACTTGCACTTGCACTGACAGCAACGATGACAATGACAATGGGCGGCTGCGGCTCCGTCGGGTTTACATCAGATACAGCCACAACAACGCAGTCCGCTGCAGATACCGAAAGTGAGGCGTCTTCGGCATCGGACACTGCGACGGCGACGAAGACATCGACAGCAAAGACAACAAGCAGCTCAGTGGACACAACGGATACAAGCAGCAGCGATCTTAGTGTTCAGGAAGTTGCAGCGAATACAATGCCGGCGATGGTGGCCATCACAAATACTTCTGTGCAGGAAGTTCAGAACTACTTCGGCGGCTATGGCTGGGGGAGTAATGGACAGGGGCAGACGACGGAGAGCGTCAGCAAGGGAACCGGCGTCATCATCAAAGAGACAGATGATTCCATCTATATCGCAACCAATGCTCACGTGATTTCTGACGCAAGCCAGTTGTCTGTTGCCTTCGTCGACGACTCCGCAGCGTCTGCAGAAGTTGTCGGATCGGATACGACAAATGATCTGGCTGTCATCAAAGTCAGCAAATCAGATCTTACAAGCGATACACTCTCTGAGATCAAAGTCATGACGCTGGGAAGCTCAGACGATCTGCAGATCGGGGAGTCCGTTGTCGCCATCGGTAATGCTCTCGGCTACGGCCAGTCTGTATCCTCAGGCATCGTCAGCGCTCTCAACAGACAGATCACAACGGAGGATGAGACAACCGGCCAGGCAACACAGACAGAGGGACTCATCCAGACGGATGCAGCCATCAATCCCGGCAACTCAGGAGGTGCCCTTCTCAACCTCAGGGGTGAGCTCGTCGGCATCAACTCTGCCAAGTATGCAGACACGTCTGTGGAAGGCATGGGCTACGCTATTCCGATTTCCTATGCACAGCCGATCCTTGAGAAACTCATGAACGGCGAAAGCACAAAGGCAAGCGGAGACGGGGATACATCCTCTACGGGAACGGTCACTCTTGGCGTCACATGCACAACTTTAAGTGAGGACACAGCTTCTTATTACGGTCTACCGACCGGTGTCTATGTCACGTCCGTGGCCAGTGGCTCAGCAGCAGAGGCGGCCGGAATCCAGGAAGGAGATATCATTACAGCAGTGGATAACACCAGCATCTCCTCCACAGATGATCTGAAGACGACCCTTGCTTCCTACAAGAGCGGCGACAGCGCAGAGATCTCCGTGACCAGATCCTCAGGCATGAGAACCCAGTCAGGAACCCTGACCGTCACCTTTGGATCAGCATCCACTTCCGATGCGGGCAGTGGGAACGCAAGCGGAAGCACGCAGGAGACAAGCACCCGTTACAGCGCCTGATGGTGCAGGGCGCAGCAGCCCGTCAGACCCAGCCGCCATCCATTGTGATGACCTGGCCGGTTAAATAGGTAGAGAGAACCGCTGTCTGATAGATAAGTTCAGCAGCTTCTTCAGGAGCTCCCATGCGGCCGAGAGCAATTTCGTCCGCGAGGGCTCCTTTTTCTTCAGCATTTAAGCGATCGTTCATAGAGGTGTCAATGGCCCCGAAAGCCAGAGCATTGACCCGGATCCCACTGGTTCCAAGTTCCCGGGCGCAGGCCTTTGAAAAGGCGGCAACCGCCCCTTTGGAAGCAGAGTAGGCGGCTTCACAGGATCCGCCCACCGTTCCCCAGACGGAGGAGACATTGACAATCGAACCACTGTGTCGCACGAGCATCTGCGGGATGGCTTCTCTCGTACACAGGAAGACCGAGCGTACATTGACATTCATGATACGATCCCAGTCCTGTACATCCATATCCTGGATGAGTCCGAAGTAATCAATCCCCGCATTATTGACCACAACGTCCACATTTCCGAACGCCTCGCGGCTCTTCCGGAACATTTCCTTGACAACATTTTCATCGCTCACATCCCCTGTGACGCTCATTACCTTTGTATTGGGATATGTCCTGATTACATTTTCCGTATCTTTTAAAGCCTCAATCGACCTTGAGCAGTTGAGGACAAGATTCCATCCGCCCTCCTTTGCAAATCTCAAAGCTGCAGCTTTCCCGATTCCACGGGAACTTCCCGTGATGATCACTGTTTTCATTTTTTATCTCCTGTTCCGTTACTGTTCACGGGTGGGTCACTTCGGCGCTTCGCATGAAGGCCTTCTTCCTTCACTTAGTAATTTTCGTCGCAAAAGCAGGCGGCGAAAATCGAATGCGCTCCGGAAGAAGACCTTGATGCTCCGCGCCGGGGTGACCCGTGAACTGTAACCCTGTTCCTTTTGATCTGTTACAAACATATTACAACTTCTTGCACTTGTGTTGCAATAGGTGTAAAATGTAACCCATCTGACCAGGAGGAAGAAGGAAATGACAAATCGAATCCTGTTAATCTATAACCCAATGGCGGGCAAGGGACTCTTTCTGCCCAAGCTTCCGGACGTCATCGATGTATTTACCAAAGCCGGCTTCAGCGTGGAAGTCTACCCGACGCAGGCGTCGGGGGACGCCATTAAGCGGATCGAAGCCATCGAGGGAGAGTACAACATGATTGTGCCGGCCGGAGGGGACGGAACTCTTGACGAAGTTGTGACAGGACTCGTTCGAAGCGGACGGACAGATATTCCCATCGGCTATATCCCGGTCGGATCAACCAATGACTATGCGTCATCCCTTGGCATTTCCGGTAATACCATGGAGGCTGTCGGGGAAATTATAGCAGGAAAGCCATGCGGAGTGGATGTGGGAATCCTGAATGAAGACCACGTCTTTGTCTACGTGGCCGCCTTTGGAGCATTTACCGAGGTGGCCTACGAGACGGATCAGGGCATGAAAAATACTCTGGGCCACGTCGCCTATCTGCTTGAGGCATCCAAGCGCCTGGGGGACATCAAGTCCTACATGATGCGGGTCACAGTGGACGGAAGAACCTTTCAGCAGGATTATATCTACGGCATGATTACTAATTCCACTTCAGTGGGCGGCATGAAGAACCTGACGGGGAAGCCGGACGATATTCTGCTGAATGACGGCCTGTTTGAAGTGACGCTGGTGCACAGGCCGCGCAATGTCATAGAGATGCAGGAAATTATTGGAAGCCTCATGATTCCAAGCCGGGAGAGCGAGCTTGTGGATACTTTCCGCACAGATTCCATCAAGCTTGAGTCTATGAAGGAGATTCCGTGGACTCTGGACGGCGAATATGGGGGGACATATACAGACGTCACGATTACAAATCGGAAAAAGGGCGTCAAAATTATGCTGGAGAATCGAAGCACAACGATTTTATGAGAAGTTTCTCTTTCATTTTTGTGCAATCTGTAGTACGATAAGTTTGTGTGTGTTGGTGTTTTACACAAATTTGCAGATACAGATTTGTGAAAAGTGATATAGATAAACATTTTGCGGAGGTGCTTTCATGATCTCAAATTCGATTCTTCAGGATACAATCAACGGGATTAAAAACATTTCTAAGTGTGATCTGACCGTTGCCGGCCTGGATGGCAAGGTGATTGTCTCGACCCTTAGCGATGTGACTCTCAACAGAAGCGATATTGTCAGCTTCGTCGAGTCTCAGGCAGATTATCAGGAGATCCGCGAAAACCGCTACTTCAAGGTCTATGACGACATGCAGCTCGAGTACGTCGTGATCGCCGTAGGCGGCGACGACACAGTCATGGTTGGCAAGATGGCGGCTTTTCAGATTCAGAATCTTCTCATTGCCTATAAGGAGCACTTCGACAAGGACAACTTTATCAAGAACCTTCTTCTTGACAACCTGCTCCTTGTCGATGTCTACAATCGCGCGAAGAGACTTCATATTAAGACAGATGCAAGACGCATTGTCTATATTCTCGAGTCGGAGCAGACCAAAGATTACAGCACGATTGAGGCGATTAAGTCTCTGTTCGCGTCCTCGAATAAGGACGACTTCATCACAGCAGTTGACGAGCGTGATATTATCATTATTAAGGAGCTTGATGAAGAAGACGACAACAAGGTGATGCACGAGATCGGCGAGTCAATCATCAATGCCCTTCAGGGAGATCACGGGGATGTCCGCGTGTCCTACGGCAATGCCGTCTCAGAGATCCGAGAGGTTTCCCGCTCCTACAAGGAGGCCAGAATGGCCCTCGATGTAGGAAAGATCTTCTTTGAGGATCAGAATGTTGTCGCCTACAGCCAGTTGGGTATCGGCCGTCTCATCTATCAGCTTCCGATCCCTCTGTGCAAGATGTTCATCAACGAGATTTTCACGGACAAGTCTCCGGACGATTTCGACGAGGAAACACTTGCAACTATCAACAAGTTCTTTGAGAACAGTCTCAATGTTTCTGAGACATCAAGACAGCTCTATATTCACAGGAATACCCTGGTTTATCGTCTCGATAAGCTGCAGAAGAGCACAGGTCTTGATCTGCGTGTATTTGACGATGCAATTACATTTAAGATTGCCCTCATGGTCGTCAAGTACATGAAGTATATGGAGAAAGTCGAGTATTAAATAAGCAGGATGCGCCGGCTCTCTCCATAGGTTCAGCAACTTTATGCATCCTGTGAGGAGGAACATATCTATGATCGATCTTGATCGCGTCAGTAAGACTTATGAAAAGGGCCTTCCTGCAGTCGACGAGATTTCGCTTCATGTGGATAAGGGAGAGTTCGTATTCGTCGTCGGGGACAGTGGCTCCGGCAAGACGACTCTGATCAAGCTTCTCTTAAAAGAGCTTGAGCCGACGCATGGAATCATTACTGTCAACGGACATGTCTTAAATACAATGAAACACCGCGCCATCCCTGCCTACCGCAGGGATATTGGCGTTGTCTTCCAGGATTTCCGCCTCTTGGGGGAGATGAACGTCTATGAAAATGTTGCCTTTGCGCAGCATGTCGTCGGAGTCTCCAACCGCGTGATCCGTCACCGGGTTCCCGAGACACTGAGGGAAGTTGGCCTGGCCGAAAAATACAAGAACCTGCCGCGTCAGCTCTCCGGTGGTGAACAGCAGCGTGTCGCTATTGCACGCGCTATTGTCAACCGCCCCAAGATTTTGCTCGCGGACGAGCCCACAGGCAATCTTGATCCACACAATTCCTATGAAATCATGAAACTTCTGGAAGAAATCAATGAACAGGGTACAACGGTCCTTGTCGTGACCCACAATAAAGAGCTTGTGA
Source organism: uncultured Lachnospiraceae bacterium (assembly GCA_900313955.1). Classification (GTDB taxonomy): domain Bacteria; phylum Bacillota; class Clostridia; order Lachnospirales; family Lachnospiraceae; genus Chordicoccus. The sequence goes on from OMTP01000158.1 coordinate 9,477, forward strand.
ATCAGTTCAAGAAGCGCGTTATTACGATGCGCCGGGGATCGATTGCCCATGACGTTGAGGAAGGTGGTTATATTGAAGCTTAGTTCTGTTGGCTACAACACAAAACAGGGACTGAAGAACATCGGCCGCAACAAGATGTTTTCGATTGCCTCGATTGCGACGATGACAGCCTGCATCTTTATTTTCGGCGTGTTCTTCTCTATCATTATGAATGTCAATGCCGTGCGCCGGGATCTCGAGCAGAAGGTCGGTATCACAGTTCTCTTTGATGAGGGAACGACAGATGCACAGATGCAGGAGATCGGAGATCAGATCAAGGCCCTTGATCATGTCACGAGCGCGACCTTCACCTCTGCGGATGAGGCGTGGCAGAATTATATCGAGGAAAACTTTAAGGATCATCCGGAACTTGCCGAGGGCTTCAAGGATGACAATCCTCTGGCCAATTCGGCGACATGGACAGTTCTGGTGGACAAGATCGAGAATCAGGACCAGGTCGTCGCGCAGATCCAGGAGATGGACAAAGTGAGGCAGGTCAACCAGAGTTCGGGGGCAGCCAAGACTCTGCGGAGCTTCAATAAGCTCTTCAGTTATGTCTCTGTTGTCATCATTGCGATCCTTCTCATTGTGTCGACGATTCTCATCTCCAATACGGTCAATGTGGGCATTTCCGTCCGCAAGGATGAGATCGCCATCATGAAGCTGATCGGCGCGACAGACTCTTTCGTCAGGGCTCCTTTTGTCGTGGAAGGTTTCGCCCTGGGCGTCATCGGATCAGTCATACCACTGGTGATTCTCTATTTCTCTTACAGCTGGCTGCTCCAGCATCTGCTGAGCCGTTTTGGAATTCTGTCCTCGCTCGGTAATGTTTTTCTGGATGTCAACCAGGTCTTTACGTATTTGCTTCCGGTTGGGTTGGTTCTCGGTATAGGCATTGGCCTCATCGGAGCCTTCATCACTGTTCGAAAACATCTCGAAGTCTAAAACCAGTGCTGCTGCACACCATTTTTCTCATGTGTGCGGCAGCTCTTTTTATGTAAGGAGAGGTAACTGTTCAGGACGGGCTCTTTGCGGAGAGAAAAATATGTCCTCAGCGGCGAATTGTCCTTGCGAGCGAACCTTCGTCATCGAGCAGGCCT